>NZ_JBFTOF010000019.1:0-130441 GCF_056397845.1 Rhizobium sp. 05L419 | reverse complement strand
GCGCCGCGAGCTTTCGCGGGTCATGCAGATCGTGTTCGACGAGTTCAACGACCATCAGAAGACCAAGCTCTCCGACAAGCAGCGCGCCGGCAAAATCCTAAAGCTCGTGCTGTACGGCTCCTATGCCCGCGGCGACTGGGTCGAAGACCGTGACAGCGGCTACCGTTCGGATTACGACCTGCTGGCCGTCGTCAACACACACAGCTTCGCCGAAGAAAACGAGGTCTGGTGGAAGATCGATGAACGTCTGCTACAAGAGTTTGCCGTCACCCGGCATCTCGAAACACCGGCCAAAGTGATTGCCCACAGTCTCAGTGATGTCAATGACAAGCTGGCGCGCGGCCTGCCGTTCTTCATCGATATCGCCCGCGATGGGATCGTGCTTTACGAGGAAGCGGGGCATCCGTTCGCAGCGCCGAAGCCGCTGACACCGGCGGCCGAGCGTGATGAAGCGCAGCGGCATTTCGATCAGTGGTTCCCGTTATCCGTCCACGCGAGCCAACTTGCGACGGTTAGCATAAACAACGGCGTACCTCGAGATGCGGCCTTCATGCTACACCAAGCGACGGAACGGGCTTACCACTGCGTCTTGCTCGTCCTGACTCTCTACAGCCCGAAGTCTCACCGCCTCACTGTGCTGCGCACCCACGCGGAACGCATCGCACCAAGATTGATCGATGCATGGCCGCGCGACAGCAAGTTCGCCCGGCGCTGCTTCTCGAGGCTTGACCGCGCCTACGTCGATGCCCGCTATTCCGCGCATTACGAGATCACCGCCGAAGAACTGACCTGGCTTGTCGAACGGATCAAGCTTCTACATGAGCTGGTAAAAGATGTCTGTGAGGATCGTCTGAACTCGCGGCGTTGATCCGCCGCTCGCATCATCTATTGCCTCGGGATTGAATCCTAACCGACAGCTCATTGGAACCTCATCGCCGCCCAGAAAAAGCCATTCGTTGTCGACTTCAAGAGCGCACGCCGTTGGAAGAGGAAGGAAGCGCTCCCCATGTGAAGCGGTGTCGATCCCGAAAGACGCGCAGATGCGGTCAAGAAGTGCGAAAGACATCCGACGCCGGCGTTGAGAATGCTGTATCATCAAGGCCGCCCCGACACTCCCGAATAGCCATTGCGACTGAGATGATGAACCAGTCGATCCGGCGGGGTCATCTCAACCAAGTGCCGAAAATGCGTTCTTCCTTGGTGAAGTAGCAGCTCCAAAGCTCGTTGCGCAGTTGCTTTGCTGGTTTCCACAAAGGTATCAGCCGGATGAGCACCACGTTTCACCTCTCTGATTTGCGAACTACAATGAATTCCGCTTTCGCCTCTCAAAGAAGTTCGTGATGCCCCGCCGTGCCTCAGGCGTTTCCCAACTGTCAGCGAGCCGGCGGACGACGTCCTCGATGACCTCGTCTGTGATCGGCGTACCAAGGGAGCGGACGAGCGCTTTGGCGCTTGCAGCGGCTTGTGGCGACGCAGCGAGAAATTCGCTCGCTTCGGCTTCCACCGCACTGTCGAGGTCATCGGCGGCGACAACGGATCCGACAAGTCCGATGGCCCTGGCTTGTTCTGCGTCGAACACCCTGCCGGACATGAAAAGCGGCCGCGCAGCCGAGGCACCGATCCGCGCAACGACGTAGGGGCTGATCGTTGCCGGGATGAGACCGAGGCGAACTTCTGTCAGGCCGAAACGTGCCGTTTGCGCAGCCACAGCCCAATCGCAGACGCTGATCAGACCGATGCCGCCGCCGAACACGTTTCCATGGACGGAAGCGATCAGCGGCTTCGGAAGCTCGTTCAGCGCCTTGAACATCATTGCCAGCCGCCGCGCCTCGGCAATTCTCTCACTTCGACTGGCATCGAACTGGGCACGCATCCACTCCAGATCACCGCCGGCGCAGAAGCTCTTGCCGGCGCCAGCCATGATGACGGCGCGTACGCTTTGGTCCGAACCCAGGTCGCGAGCCGCATTTGTCAGCTCATCGATCATCCCTGCAGACATCGCGTTGTGCTTGTCGGCACGCGCAAGTGTCAGCCGCGCCACCCCGCGTGCGTCGGTCTCAATCCTCACTGTTTCCGGCATCAGGCGGCACTCCTCAGACCGCGGGCAAAGGCTGCCGCCTGTTCCAGCTTTTCAGGCGACAGTCCCGTTCGATAGCCTTTGCGGGAGAGATACTGCGCAACCTCGAGCGTATCGACATTGCCCTTGGCGCCCGGCGCGTAAGGACAACCGCCGAGCCCTCCGACGGAGGCATCGAAGACGCGAAGACCATGCTCCAGCGAAACGCCAATGTTTTCGAGAGCCCAGCCGTCAGTGTCATGGAAATGACCGGCCAGCATGGTGGCAGGCGCATAGGAAAGAACCGTCACCAGCATGCGGTCGACCTCCTCCGGTCGGCCGCGACCAATGGTATCGCCCAGGCTGATTTCGTAGCACCCGAGCGCATGCAGCTTCTCGACGACCTCCGCCGCCGCATCCGGTGCCACGGCACCTTCGTAGGGGCATTCGACGACGCAGCTGACGTAGCCGCGCATGGGAATGCCGAGCTCGCGGCTTGCTTGGGCAACGGGTCGGAAACGTTCTATACTCTCCGCGATGCCACAGTTGATGTTGTGACGCGAAAAGCTTTCGGAGGCGGAGGCGAAGATCGCAACCTCGTCGGCCGCCGCTGCCATCGCGGCCTTGAAGCCCCTCATGTTCGGCGTGAGCACGGCGTAGCGCACACCGGGTCGGCGATGGATACCAGCCATCACTTCTGCAGCGTCGGCGAGCTGGGGTACCCACTTGGGGCTGACGAAGCTCGTGACCTCGATCCGCTCGAAGCCGCAATCGGAAATCACGTCCACCAGTTCGATCTTCTTTTTCGTCGGAATCGGTTCCTTCTCGTTCTGCAGCCCATCGCGCGGCGCCATCTCGACGATAGACACATCTCGTGGAAGGAGCGAGGGCAGGGAGGAGTTTCCTGTCGGCATGATTTTACGCCTCCTCTGCTTTGAGAGTGACGAGGAGCGCACCTTCCTCCACCTGCTGCCCCTCATTTACCTCAACGGTATCGATCGTCCCATCTCGGGGGGAAACGAGGGTCAGTTCCATTTTCATGGCTTCCATCACCACAAGCGGCGCCCCCTTCGAGACAACGGCATTCTGTTGCGTCCGGACGATCTTGACGAAACCCGGCATGGGCGCGGTCAGCCTGCTGCCGGCACCAACGTCCTCGATATCGGCATTCAAGGGATCGGGAAGGCGAAAGACGTGCGTTCTGCTGTCCATTCTCAGGACGAGGTGATGCGCAGCCAGCGTGGCCTTCACCTCGACCTGCCTACCGTCTACCTCCGCACGGCATCCGTCATCCAGGCGGCTGACGATCTTCACCGGAATGACCCGCTTGCCGTCGTGAACAGCGAAGAAATCAAAGCCCCTGGCCGCGATCCGCAGGCTTGAATGACCGCCCTCGTATTGCAGCGTGACGATCCGCTGCATGTCGCTCCAGAGCTGCCAATACCCCAGCGTCTGCCAGGGATCGCCCACCTCTCGCTTGGGCATGCCCAGCGACAGCACGGCGGCAAGTGCGATGGCAATGTCCTCCGGAGGGTGAACCGCCGTGAGATGCTGAATGTTGCGATCAATCAAGCCGGTGTCCGGATGGCCGGAAACGAACTCGTCCTGGGTGCTCAACTGCGCGAGAAATTCGAGATTGGTGGTAATCCCGGTGATGTGGGACGCCCTTAGCGCCCTGGTGAGACGGGAAAGCGCGCTGGCGCGGTTCGGCCCATGCACGATCATCTTGGCAATCAGGGGATCGTAATAGGCCGATATCGCGTCACCACCGCGAACGCCGGCATCGACGCGAGCGCCGACATCGGGAAAGCTCAGCTGCGAGATCGTCCCGGTAGCCGGCAAAAAGCCTTTCGAGGCGTCCTCCGCATAGATGCGCGCCTCGAAAGCCCAGCCGTAGATCTCAAGCTCGGGCTGCGTCTTTGGCAATGGCTCCCCGGCAGCAACGCGCAGCTGCCACTCGACGAGATCGATGCCGGTGATCGCTTCGGTCACAGGATGCTCGACCTGCAGCCGCGTATTCATCTCCATGAAGTAAAATCGGTCCGGCAATAAACCATGCGACACATCAGCAATGAATTCGACCGTGCCGGCACCGCGGTACCCGATGGCGCGTGCGGCGCGCACAGCGGCTTCGCCCATGGTCCATCGCATGTCCGCCGTCATGCCTGGCGCCGGCGCCTCCTCGATCACCTTTTGATGACGGCGCTGCAAAGAACAATCGCGTTCGAAGAGATGAATGACGCTGCCATGGCGATCTCCGAAGATTTGAACTTCGATGTGTCGGGGTTGAAGCAGATAGCGCTCKAGCAAAATGCCGTCGTCGCCGAAGGCAGCCTGCGCCTCGCGCCGCGCGGCCACCAGGGCTTCCAGGAACTCGTCTTCCTGATCAACGCGTCGCATGCCTTTGCCGCCGCCGCCGGCCCGCGCCTTGATGAGGATCGGGTACCCGATCAAAGCAGCCTGATCGGCCAGAAAACCGTCGCGCTGATCAGCGCCATGATAGCCGGGTACGACAGGCACGCCCGCCTGTTCCATGAGCGCTTTGGCGGCATCCTTCAAACCCATTGCGCGGATGGACGACGGCTGCGGTCCGATGAAGGTGAGACCCGCCGCTTCAACCGCTTCTGCAAAATCAGCGTTCTCGGAGAGAAAGCCGTAGCCCGGGTGAATGGCTTGCGCACCGGTGCGCTGGGCGGCGGCAAGAATGCGCTCGATCGACAGATAGCTCTCCTGCGCGGCAGGCGGCCCCAGGCGGACGGCCTCGTCCGCCATCTCGACATGCAGCGCGCCGACATCCGCGTCGGAATAGACGGCAACCGTGGCAATGCCCATGCGTCTTGCCGTGCGGATCACCCTGCAGGCAATCTCGCCTCGATTTGCAACGAGGATCTTCTGGAACATGGGCCGCCTCACATCCGGAAAAGACCGAAGCGGGTGTCTTCGATCGGTGTGTTCAACGAAACCGACAGCGACAGGCCGAGCACGTCCCGGCTCTTGGCAGGATCGATGATCCCGTCGTCCCAAAGGCGCGCGGAGGCGTAGAGCGGGTGGCTCTGCCGTTCAAAGAGATCGAGTACCGGCTGCTTGAAACCGGCTTCGTCTTCCGCAGTCCATGGCGTGCCAGCCCGAGAGAGCGCTTCGCCGCGCACCGTTGCCAGCACACCAGCTGCCTGTTCGCCTCCCATCACCGATATGCGGCTGTTCGGCCAGGTCCAGAGGAAACGCGGCGAGAAGGCCCGCCCGGCCATGCCGTAATTGCCAGCGCCGAAGGAACCACCCAGCAGCATCGTTACTTTCGGGACAGCCGTTGTTGCAACGGCGGTTACAAGCTTGGCGCCGTGCTTGGCGATACCTTCGGTCTCATACTTCCGCCCGACCATGAAGCCGGTGATGTTCTGCAGGAAGACGAGCGGAATCTTTCGCTGTGAGCAGAGTTCCACGAAGTGTGCGCCCTTCAGCGCCGACTCCGAAAACAGCACGCCGTTGTTTGCAAGAATGCCGACCGGAATGCCGTGAATGCAAGCGAACCCACAGACCAGCGTCGCCCCATAGCGGGGTTTAAATTCATCGAAGCGCGAGCCATCGACAATGCGGGCAATCACCTCACGGACGTCATAGGGTGTCTTCAGATCGGCTGGCACGATCCCGGCGATCTCCGCAGGATCATAAAGCGGAGCGTCCGCGTGCTTGATCTCAAATGGCGGTGCTTTCGCGCGGTGGAGGTTGGAAACAACCTGTCTGGCAAGCGCCAGAGCATGGGCGTCGTCGCGGGCCAGATGGTCCGCAACGCCGGATAGCCGGGTATGCACGTCGCCGCCGCCGAGCTCCTCGGCCGAAACAACCTCTCCTGTCGCTGCCCTTACCAGCGGTGGGCCTGCCAGAAAGATCGTCCCCTGTCTTTCAACAATGATCGCCTCGTCCGACATTGCCGGTACATAGGCGCCGCCGGCGGTACACGAGCCCATGACGACAGCGATCTGCGGGATTCCGGCAGCAGACATATTCGCCTGGTTGAAGAAAATCCTGCCGAAGTGATCGCGATCCGGAAACACCTCGTCCTGGTTCGGCAAATTCGCACCGCCGGAATCCACCAGATAGACGCAAGGGAGGTTGTTTTGAGCCGCAATCTCCTGTGCACGCAGATGCTTCTTCACCGTCAGGGGATAGTAGGTTCCGCCTTTGACGGTCGCGTCGTTGCAGACGATCATGCAATCGCAACCGGCCACGCGGCCGACACCGGTGATCAATCCGGCCGCGGGTGCCTCGTTGCCATACATGCCGTGCGCCGCCGTGAGCCCCACCTCGAGAAACGGGGTGGCCGGATCGATCAGGGCGGCGACCCGATCCCTCGGCAGCATCTTGCCGCGGCCGACGTGACGCTCACGCGCAACGGGACCGCCGCCCTGAACCGCTACCATTGCAGCCTCTTCGACCATGCGCACCGCGTCCGCCATCGCGGCACGGTTCATCCTGAAGCTTTCCGAGTTTGTCGAGATCTGCGATTTCAGAACCGTCATTTGTCACCAAAACCGGGTTGGCGGATGAATTCTTCGATCATGCCGTCTCCTCGAAAAGTTCACGGCCGATCAGCATACGCCGGATTTCCGAGGTGCCGGCACCAATTTCGTAGAGCTTGGCATCGCGAAGCAGCCGCGCAGCCGGGTAATCGTTCGTATAGCCGTTGCCCCCGAGCGCCTGGATCGTCTCGAGCGCCATGATCGTCGCCTTTTCGGCAGCATAGAGTATGCAGCCCGCGGCGTCCTTTCGGCTCGCCTCTCCGCGATCGCACCCGGCTGCTACCGCGTAGACATAGGCGCGGGCCGTGTTCATCGTCACGTACATGTCCGCAAGCTTTCCCTGCATCAGCTGGAATTCACCGATTGGCCGGCCGAACTGTTTCCTCTCGTGAAGGTAGGGGACGACCACGTCCATGCAAGCGGCCATGATCCCGAGAGGTCCAGCCGAAAGCACAACGCGTTCGTAATCCAGCCCTGACATGAGCACCCGGACACCGCCGCCGAGCACACCGAGAACGTTGTCCTCGGGCACCTCACAATCGGAAAATATCAACTCACAGGTGTTGGAACCGCGCATACCGAGCTTGTCGAGCTTCGGGCCAGTCGAAAAACCCCTGAAATTCTTTTCGACGAGGAAGGCCGTAATACCACGCGGACCTGCCTGCGGATCCGTCTTGGCATAGACCACCAGCACATCGGCATCGGGACCATTCGTAATCCACATCTTGCTCCCGTTCAGGAGATATCTGCCTCCGTGCTTGTCCGCACGAAGCTGCATCGACACGACGTCCGACCCTGCCGACGGTTCCGACATCGCCAGCGCACCGACATGCTCGCCGGAAATGAGCCCGGGAAGGTAGCGTGTTTTCTGATCGGGAGTTCCATTGCGGCTGATCTGGTTGACGCAGAGATTGGAATGCGCGCCGTAGCTGAGACCCACCGAAGCCGATGCACGACTGATCTCTTCCATGGCAACACAATGAGCAAGATAGCCCATACCAGCGCCGCCATATGTTTCTTCGGCAGTGATTCCGAGAAGCCCGATGTCGCCCATTTCGCGCCAAAGCGGCGTAGGAAAGCTGTTGCTCGCGTCTGTCTCAGCAGCAAGCGGAGCAATCCGATCGGAGGCAAAACGGAAAACCGCATCGCGCAATGCCTCGATCTCGTCAGTCAACGCAAACTTCAGGCCCCCGGAATACATAGGCTTCCTCCCTTTGTCCGGCACGGTGACGCGGCGTGGCCGCGTGCGATCTCTCCCGCTTCGCAATCTGCGCGACCTGTTCCGTGGCAGCCCAGGACGCTAGAAGGTCATCCAAGACCAGTACCATGACAAGCGCAAGGAAAAGTGCCCTCTGGGACAGACCAATCCGCTGCGAGTGAGGCAAGCTGATATCTGCTGTCGGGCCTTCGACGGTGGGTCGTCATTGGCGACGAGCTTGTGCAGCATCTGCTCTCCTCCCAAGATGGCAGCCGTGATTGTTCCGTCGCCACGCTGGACCTCTTTCGGCTCCCCGGGTGACGTTATCACACTACCACTTGGCGAGCGGAATTTCCGAACCAAGACAGCCAATTTGAAACAGTAAATGAAAAGATCCGCGTGCGGCCGCGATAAGTTCGTTCGGAGCAGGTGGCAAACCCCATGCTCCGAAGAAAAGCCGTGGGCCGCTTAACGCTTGAGGGCGCGGCCGCTCCGGCTCTGGGAAATAGCGCGGGCCTGACAGCGCTCGACGAGCGCCTGCTGAACTTCTGCCTGGAAAATCATCACCTGCTCGCGGACATCATCCGTTGAGAAGCCGAGCGACCCGAGCTCATCGGCAAGCCGGCGGCATTCCGTTTTCCAGAAACGAACAGCGTCTTCGCCATGGCAACGCTCCAGTTCTTGAGCACATCGATCGATGTCGCCGGCACGCGAAGCAACCGGAAAAAGGATGATTTCGCTCGTGGTCATTGCCTGCAGCTTCTTGCTTGATTGTACCGACATCGATTCGTTCCGTTGTGTTCGACGTCATTCCTACCGAAGCATAGTTAACGCTTTCCTCCACCGCCCGGATGAAGTGCAGCACCCTTTAGGACAGGCATCCCGGCTTGCCTCAAATACGGGCTTTTGATCGGTTGCAAATAACGCTAGATCTTTGCAATCTGCTTCAGGCGGGACAGGGGGGGGCGACATTGGTACGAAAGGTGATCGCGAAGCCCGCGGCGGCGGCTATCGTATTGTTTGCGCGTGCCATCACCGCTGTGCGCGCGATTTGGCCGAGCGAGGGCGCCCCATCAGGGCAATGCATCTATTTCGCGAACCATTCCAGTCACGGCGATTTCATCCTGGTATGGGCGGTTCTGCCCCCGCGGATGAGGCGAACCACCCGCCCGGTGGCCGGCGCTGAATACTGGCTCAAGTCATCGATAAGCCGCTTCATCGGGCGCGATGTTTTCGACGCTGTCCTCATAGAGCGCGATCGCGACAAGCGCACACATGACCCAATCGAGGTCATGGCAACGGCAATCGACGCCGGCTCATCTTTGATTCTCTTCCCGGAGGGCACACGCAACCAGACGGATGCATCGCTGCTGCCATTCAAGAGTGGCCTTTTTCACCTCGCATCGACCCGACCGGATGTCCGTCTTGTGCCGGTCTGGATCAACAACCTCAACCGGGTGATGCCGAAGGGCGAGATCGTGCCGATCCCATTGATATGCACCGTCAGTTTCGGCAGCGCCATCCGCATCGATCCCGACGAGAGCAAGGAGGCGTTCCTGAACCGGGCGCAAACCGCGCTTCTGGATCTGTCCCCCCAACATGCAGGCGGTAGCGCATGAACAGAGCCAACTCCGATCTGTGGACACTGGTGCTCGGCATTCTGGCAGTGCTGATCGTGGCATCTGCCGTCGGCTATGTCCTCCAACGCCGCCTGTCTGCGGATGGGTCGAACGCTTCCATCGAAAATCTCAACGCGCGAATCAAGGCGTGGTGGGTGATGGCCATCCTGATCGGCCTTGCGTTCCTCGCTGGCCGGATTGGGGTCCTCATCCTGTTCGGCTTCTGTTCGTTTGCGGCCCTGCGCGAATTCATCACGCTCACCCACACGAAACGCGCCGATCACTGGGCGCTCGCGGCGGCCTTCTTCGTCGTACTCCCGATCCAATATTTCCTGCTCTGGGCACAGCAGTACGGCATATTCTCGATCTTCATCCCCGTATACGCTTTCCTTCTGATGCCGATCATCTCGGTTCTGCGCGGCGATACCGAGCGCTTTCTCGACAGGATTGCCGAGGTTCAGTGGGCGCTGATGATATGCGTCTTCTGCGCCTCGCACGTTCCCGCGCTGCTGACACTGAACATCGCAGGCTATGAAGGCCGCAACGTCCTGCTGATCGCCTTCCTCGTGATCATCGTCCAGCTCAGCGACGTATTGCAATATGTCTGGGGCAAGCTGTTCGGGCGAACCAAGATCGCACCGAAGCTCTCGCCGTCAAAAACGGTCGAGGGTTTCGTGGGCGGCGTTGCCAGCGCAACGCTGATTGGCGCGGGCTTGTGGTGGATTACGCCGTTCACACCGCTTCAAGCAGGCTTGCTCGCCTTCATCATCACTTTGATGGGCTTCTTCGGCGGCCTTGTCATGTCGGCGATCAAGCGGGACCGCGGTGTCAAGGATTGGGGCAATCTCATCGAAGGACACGGCGGACTGATTGACCGGCTGGACTCTGTGGTCTTTTCCGCGCCAATCTTCTTCCACATCGTGCGCTATTGGTGGTCGAGCACTTGAGATGCGGGCTGCGACGCGCCGCAAACAGTAGCATAACCCATGTTGCATTCGCATTCCTTTCCATGGGCGGATGGGCCATGCTGGCCAACCGGGAGTATCCGGTGCCGCGAGCATTGCTGGCGGGCGTCGTGCAGGGATCACTGTCGGCGTGCCTGACGCTTTTCCTCAAGACCGCCGTGGAGCACCTCTCCAGCCGATTCGCGGGCATCACCGCACTCTGGGCGCCGCCGCTGATCGCCTGCATCGCCTCAAGCGCCACGCTCACGGCAATTCATGCGTTGAGCGGGACACCTGAAATACTCAAGACGATCGCCTTGCCGCTGACCGTCTCGACGAGTTACGCGGCGATCTACAATTACTCTTTATACCGAAAGGGAGACCGGGCATGACCGAATCGGGCGACCGCAGACCGCTTTCAAGCCGCGACACGCATTGGGCCCGGTCGATTGCGCAATGGCTCGCATCGAAATCCGTAACGCCCAATCAGATCTCCCAAGCGAGCATGCTCGCAGCAGCGCTGGCAGGCGGCGCATTCTTCTTGTCCGGAGCGAGCACCGGTTGGACGCGGATCATCCTCCTTCTGCTGGCCGCCGCATTCTGCCAACTGCGGCTTTTGTGCAATCTCTTTGACGGGATGGTAGCGGTCGAAGGCGGCAAGGCGGCAGCTGACGGGCCATTCTGGAACGAATTTCCCGATCGCGTTGCCGACATCCTGATCCTCGTCGCAGCCGGGGCCGCAATAGGCTCGCCCGGTCTTGGCTGGGCCGCGGCTTCGTTTGCGGTTTTGACGGCCTATGTTCGCGAACTCGGCCGCGCAACGGGACAACCGAGCGATTTTTCGGGGCCGATGGCCAAGCAGCACCGCATGGCGACGATCACCGCAGCAGCACTTATCTCGATAGTCGAACCCTTGTGGAACTGGCAAAATCAGGTTCTGACCATCGCGCTGTGGTTCATAGCCGTTGGCGCAGCCGTTACAGCCCTGCGCCGCAGCCAAAACCTCGTTCACCGCCTGAAGGGTAGCCGATCATCTCTCTAGCATGCGCGCAAAGAGTACCGGAATGGCCGAAAGTGCGCTTGTGGAAACATGGGGCAGCAATAAAACAGCCACGCCGCTTCTTGTTTTCCCCGAAGCGGCCCTTGGACTAGCCTCGCTTCGGCGAGGCATTTTTCCAGCTCTCGCCTGTTGCACCTGTCGACAATGCGACGGACGCTATCTGTAGGCTCTCTCAGAAAAGACGCTCATCCCGGTGCGAACGAGGAGTTCGTGCACGATGCGCCGCCGCATCGGAACCTCCAGCCGCGTTGCCTTTGAGCCGAGAAACTCGGTTTCGAGGTGACCGAATGCGTGAAGATCCGGCGACGCCGCAACGGCCTGAGAATAGAACGCATGAAAGGGCTGCCGGCAAACATAGGTCTTGTACTTTGTTATGCAGAAAACGGAAAAAGCGCCCTTTTGTGCGCGCAGGAAGTCTGCAACGCCAACCGTGACCTCCGGCCAGGTGGGGTTGAACGTATCGTCGAACGCGATGATGCCGTGCTCGGCAAGCGAGTTCGCAGCCAGATGGCTATCAGACGCAACGTGGTAGAGCATATGGCCACCGTCAACGCTGAAGAAGCGAATAGGACCGGCCTTGCCCTTTATGTCAGAGGGCTTCAACAACGTGCTGTCGCTCTTGATGACCAGATCCTCCTGCACTGGCAAACCAAGGCGGCGGCCGTTTTCGACAAACCGCGCATACTGGGCGACACCGCCCGCCTCGCCGATATCGAAGGAATCGATTGCAACGATCTTCTCCCGAGCGCCGCAAATTCTCCTGAATAGAAAATAAGATCGCCCGTAGTAGACCCCGATTTCTGCCACCGCTCCCCCGAGACCTTCGGACCCTTGGCATCGCAAGAGAGACAGAAAAACAAGTGCATCCGGCGGATCTATATAGCCTTCGATCGCCTGAAGTTCATGAAAGATGAATTTCCGAAGCGCAGGATCCATCCGAAATGGCTTTCCAAGTCATCGTTGAATTCAATTCGAACCAATAGCCCCACCGTCAACGACAAAACAAGCATTTCTGACTTATAAGGCGAAAACAACTTAGACACCGGGCGAAAATCGATGAACTTCTTAAGGGAGAGACACTATGTTCTGAAAGAATTGCTGCGGTGTCGTTGACTTGTCTGGCGCAGTCAAGCCGTATGACTTGGTCATATTGTGAAATGGAAAATTCGCTAATCGCGTTAGCAATAAGGTGGCATTAAAGCGGGGAGCCCGCCGTTTCCTTCTTTTTATCGCCATCTCCTTCGCCTAATTCTCTTCCGTCCAAAACAGAAATAGAAGGTGGTGCATGGCAGGTGAAACGATTCTGGTCGTCGGCGGTGCCGGATATATCGGCTCGCATACGTGTCTCGATCTCGCAAACAAGGGCTTCAAGCCGGTCGTCTTCGACAACTTCTCGAACGGACACCGCGAGTTCGTCAAATGGGGAATAGCCGAAGAGGGGGATATCCGGGACCGCACCCGACTGGACGAGGTTCTGGCCAAGCACAAGCCGGCCGCGATTTTGCACTTTGCGGCCCTGATCGAAGTCGGCGAATCGGTGAAAGAACCGGTCGCTTTCTATGAAAACAACGTGATCGGCACCCTTACGCTGCTCGCAGCCGCACAAGACGCCGGGATCAAGGCCTTCGTCTTTTCCTCGACATGCGCGACATACGGCCTGCCCCAGAGTGTGCCGCTGGACGAAACACACAGGCAGGTGCCAATCAATCCATACGGCCGCACCAAATATATCGTCGAGCAGGCGCTCTCCGACTACGACAAGTACACCGGCTTTCGCTCGGTCGTGCTGCGCTACTTCAACGCCGCAGGCGCGGATTTCGAGGGCCGGATCGGCGAATGGCACAAGCCGGAAACCCATGCCATCCCGCTGGCGATCGACGCAGCGCTCGGCCGGCGCGAAGGCTTCAAGGTCTTCGGAAGCGACTATGAGACACGAGACGGAACGTGTGTGCGCGACTACATCCATGTCCTGGATCTCGCCGACGCCCATGTTCGCGCCGTCGAGTACCTGCTGAGAGGTGGGGGCTCCGTTGCCCTCAATCTCGGAACAGGCACGGGCACGACCGTCAAGGAGCTGCTTTCGACCATCGAGCAGGTATCCGCCAAGCCCTTCCCGGTCGAATATGTCGGTCGCCGCGAAGGCGATTCGCACACCCTCGTCGCCAACAACGACAAGGCACGCGAGCTTCTTGGCTGGGTGCCGCAGCATGACCTGTCAGCGATCATCAGCTCGGCGTGGAACTGGCACGCCAAATCCAACCAGCATTGAGCGGACCTCGATGAGCGGCAAGCCGAACATTCTCCTGATCACCGCGGACCAATGGCGCGGTGATTGCCTTTCAGTGGTCGGTCACCCCTGCGTAAAGACGCCGAACGTGGATGCGCTTGCCGCACAAGGCACGCTGTTTGCGCGCCACTATGCCGGTGCTGCCCCCTGCTCCCCGGCGCGCGCAACGCTCTACACCGGCCTTTACCAGATGAACCACCGCGTCTGCCGCAACGGGTCTCCCTTGGATGCGCGTTTCGACAACCTTGCCCTGGCGGCAAGGCGGGCGGGCTACGACCCGACACTGTTTGGATATACCGACACCGCACCGGACCCACGCGGTCTTGATGCGCGCGATCCGCATCTGACGACCTATGAGGGACTTCTGCCCGGCTTCACCGCACGCCAGCTACTGCCTGAACATGAAAGGCAGTGGCTTTCCTGGCTGCGCTCGCGCGGCCACGAGAATGCGACGAGCCGGGATATCCATATTCCCGCCGGTGCAAAGCCTGGGGAGATTTCGCGTGCGCCAACTGCCTATTCCAGGGATGAAACCCAGACCGCGTTCCTGACGGGTGAATTCATCCGCTGGCTCGGGGAACAGGATGCTCCGTGGTTTGCGCACGTATCCTTCCTGCGGCCACATCCGCCCTTTTCCGCGCCAGCTCCGTTCAACCAGATGTTCGGCGCCGGCGACGGGCCGGATTTCGCACGAGCGGCGAGCCGCGAGACGGAAGAACGGTCGCATCCCTATCTATCCTACGCCATGCCGAGAACCGATAAAGGCAGCTTCATCCACGGTGCGACCGGCACCGTCGGCGATTGGGACGCACGGGATTTTTCGGATATCCGGGCGATCTATTACGGGATGATCGGGGAAGTGGATGCCCAGTTGGGACGGATCTGGCAGACGCTGAAGGAGGCCGGCGCCTGGGAAAACACGCTGGTCGTGTTCACGTCCGATCATGCTGAGATGGCAGGCGATCACTGGACGTTTGGCAAGGGCGGCTTCTTCGACGGCAGCTACCACATCCCGCTGGTTGTTCGCGATCCTCGCTCGCCGGCGATCGGAACGACGGTACAGCATTTCACCAGCGCTGCAGACATCTTCCCAACGCTCTGCGATCATCTCGCCATCGAGCCGAAGAACAGCCTCGACGGCCAATCGCTCCTTCCCTTTACCCGCGGGCACAAGGCGCAGAACTGGCGCGAAGCCGCCTTCTGGGAGTTCGATTTCCGCGACATCGAACATCACGAGGCGGAAACCCATTTCGGGCTGCGCTCCAGCGAATGCAACCTCGCCGTTCTGCGCGACGAGCAGTTCAAGTTTGTGCATTTCACAGCACTTCCGCCGCTGCTCTTCGATTTGCGCAACGACCCGATGGAGCTCAACAATATCGCAGCCGATCCGGCTCATGCGTCGACGCGCCTTGCCTACGCCGAGAAGCTGCTGTCGCTACGTGCGCGTCATCTCGATCAGACGCTTGCCTATACCGAATTGACGCAAGGAGGGCCGGTCAAACGCCGGCCCTGAAGAGCATCAGGTGAAACGGCCGAGGTAATCCATCTTTCCGACGGACACGCCTTGATTGCGCAGGATCGCGTGCGCCATCGATATATGGAAGTAGAAGTTCGGCAGCGCGAAGGTCGCAAGATATTCGTCGCCGCGGAAAATCACCTTGTTGCCACCGGGCGCGATGACAACTTCGCGCGTCTCCGTTCCATCGAGCGCATCCGGCGCAATGGTTGCAAGGTAGGCCTCGGTCTTGGCCAATCGCGCCCGCAATTCGGCTATCGTCGTCTCGTTGTCTTCGAATTTCGGCGCATCAACACCGGTCAGGCGTGAGATCGCGAGCTTTGCGGTGTCCGTCGCCCGTTGATACTGCCCGGAGAGCGGGAGCATGTCCGGGCTCAGGCGGGCGGCGACCAAATCGGAAGGGTTCAAGCCCTTCTCGCCGGCAAACGTTTCGGCCTTGTCGAGATAGCCACCCAGCGTAGCCAAGCCGCGCTGGAACAGGGGAACCGTCAGGCGATACATCGAAATAGGCATAGGTCTCTCCATCAAAGGCAGCGGATCGGCTGCCGCTAGCGCCGGATCATATAGGCAGCCCCACGGCCTGCTTGCAATCCCGCCAACCGCCTGTCTGAAATAGCAAACTTTATGAGAAAAGGGGTAGCGTATTTCGCCAACTTTTCTATTCTGCGCTCTTGGTACGCCTGCCCGGGCAAACAGGAACATACATGCAATTCGTATTCGACGGCCACAATGACGTTCTTCTCCGGCTTTGGACACACGAGCAGGAGGGCGAGGATCCAGTCGCTGAGTTTTCTAACGGGATAGCTTCGGGCCACATCGATGCTCCTCGCGCCAAGGCGGGCGGGCTCGTGGGCGGGTTGTGCGCAATCTATGTTCCGTCAGGGGACCTCGTTTTTGCAGATCCCGACAAGAACGGCCACTATGTCACGCCATTTGCCGCTCCGCTCGAGCCATTGCCTTCCCTGAGGATCGCGACCGAAATGGCTGCCATCGCGCTGCGTCTGGATTGCGCAGGCGCCTGGCGTCTGTGCCGCACCGTCAAGGACATCAGAAAGGCCATGGCGGACGGCGTGTTTGCCGCCGTCATGCATATGGAAGGATGTGAGGCGATCGGAGCCGATCTGGCTGCGTTGGAAGTGTTCTATGCCGCCGGTCTGCGGTCGCTCGGCCCGGTCTGGAGCCGCCACAATATCTTCGGCCACGGCGTACCGTTCGCCTTCCCCATGTCTCCAGACACGGCGCCTGGGCTCACGGCAGCCGGCTTCGAACTTGTTCGGGAGTGCAATCGCCTCGGGATCATGATCGACCTCGCCCACATAACCGCGAAGGGTTTCTGGGATGTGGCAAAGACCACGGATCAGCCGCTTGTCGCCAGCCACTCCAATGCACATGCGCTGACGCCGGTTGCCCGCAATTTGACCGACATGCAGCTGGACGCGATCAAGGAAAGCCGCGGCCTCGTCGGTGTCAACTACGCCACTGCAATGCTGCGCAGCGATGGACGCTCAGACGGCGATACACCACTCAGCGACATGATACGCCATATCGATTACCTGGTGGAACGCGTCGGCATCGACTGCGTGGCTCTCGGTTCGGATTTCGATGGAGCGACGATTCCCGACGACATCGGCGATGCAGCCGGCAACCAGAGGCTGATTGCCGCACTACAGCGTGCTGGATATGGTGCGGGCGATCTTGAAAAGCTGGCCAGCGGGAACTGGCTGCGGATCCTGGCTTCGGCGTGGAGGGAAGAGGACGTCTGAGCTCGCAACGTTTTGTATTCGAACTGAAAAAAAGGGGAATAAAACCGTGAAAATGAACAAGCTGAATAGCCGTTTCCGCCTGCTTTCCGCAGGCGCCGCACTTTCCATTCTGATGATGGCTGCACCGGCCGCCTTCGCTGAGACCCCAAAGGACACCTTGGTCGAAGGCTTCGCAATCGACGACATCATCACCATGGATCCCGGCGAGGCGTTCGAGCTGTCGACCGCAGAAGTCACCAGCAACACCTATAGCCTTCTTGTTCGCCTCGACATGGACGACACCTCGAAGGTCAAGGGCGACCTCGCCGATAGCTGGACGGTGTCCGATGATGGTCTGACCTACACCTTCAAACTGAAGTCCGGTCTGAAATTCGCCTCCGGCAACCCGATTACGGCCGAAGATGTGGCCTGGTCGTTGGAGCGCGCCGTCAAACTCGACAAGAGCCCGGCCTTCATCATCACCCAGTTCGGCATCAACGGCGACAACGTCGCCGAAAAGGCCAAGGCGACCGACGCGGGCACCTTCGTCTTCACGGTCGACAAGCCGTATGCACCGAGCTTCGTTTTGAACTGCCTGACCGCGACGGTTGCGTCCGTGGTCGACAAGAAGCTGGTTCTGGATCACGTCAAGCCGGTCACGCCGAGCGCCGACTACAAATACGACAACGATTTCGGCAACGAGTGGCTTAAGACGGCCTATGCCGGTTCGGGTGCCTTCAAGCTGCGCGAATGGCGCGCCAACGAAGTTGTCGTCTTGGAGCGCAACGACAACTACTACGGCGAAAAGACCAAGCTCAATCGCGTCATCTACCGCTACATGAAAGAAAGCTCCGCCCAGCGTCTGGCGCTTGAATCCGGCGATATCGATATTGCGCGAAACCTCGAGCCGAATGATCTCGATGCTGTTGCCAAGAATGCCGATCTTGCCCAGGAAAGTGCACCGAAGGGCACCGTCTACTACGTCAGCCTCAACTCGAAGAACGAGAACCTGAAGAAGCCGGAAGTCCAGGAAGCATTCAAATATCTGGTCGATTACGATGCGATCGGCGCAACGCTTATCAAGGGCATCGGCGATATCCATCAGAGCTTCCTGCCAAAGGGCCAGCTCGGCGCGCTCAACGACAACCCCTACAAGCTCGATGTCGCCAAGGCCAAGGAACTTCTGGCCAAGGCTGGTCTGAAGGACGGCTTCTCGGTAACGATGGATGTCCGCAATACGCAGCCGGTCACCGGCATTGCGGAATCGATGCAGCAGTCGCTCGCCCAGGCAGGCGTCAAGATGGAAATCATCCCGGGCGACGGCAAGCAGACGCTCACCAAGTACCGCGCACGCACCCACGACATGTATATCGGCCAATGGGGTTCGGACTACTTCGACCCGAACTCGAATGCCGACACCTTCACCACCAATCCCGATAATTCGGACGCGGGTACGGTGAAGACGCTGGCATGGCGCAACACCTGGGAGGCACCGGAGCTCGAGAAGGAGACGAAGGCGGCCTTGCTGGAGCGCGACAGCGCCAAGCGTGCAGCGATGTATGAAGACATCCAGAAGAAGTTCCTTGCCAACAGCCCCTTCGTGGTCATCTTCCAGCAAACGGAAGTTGCCGGCTATCGCAAGGCACTCAGCGGCTTCAAGCTGGGACCGAGCTTCGACACCAACTACGTCGGCCCGATCGGCAAGGAATGATCCGGCAGGATTGATCCATTGAGCATCGTCGAAACAAAGACGGAAGCACGGCCCAAACCCGGCCGTGCTCTTCCTTTTGCCAAAGCCGTCGGTCGCTTCCTTGTCGCCGCGGTAACCACTTATCTCGGCCTTCTGGCCGTGACATTCTTCATCGGCCGCGTTGTGCCGATCGACCCGGTTCTGGCGATCCTCGGCGACCGAGCGCCGGCCCATGTCGTCGAGCGTGTCCGCCGCGAACTCGGCTTCGATCTGCCGCTTTACCAGCAGTTTTACATCTATCTCCGAAGCATCCTTTCTGGTGATTTCGGCACCTCGGTGCTGACCACCAACCCCGTCATGACCGATATCAGGCGCGTCTTCCCCGCGACCATCGAGCTTGCGACCCTCGGAACGATCATTGGTTCGGTGATCGGCGTGCCGCTCGGCGTCCTCGCCGCGGTCAAGCGCGGCAGCTTTGCCGACCAGATCGTGCGCGTCATCGGTCTCATCGGTTATTCCGTCCCAATTTTCTGGCTGGCGCTGATCTCGCTTGTAATCTTCTACGCCAAGCTGCGTTGGGTGGCTTTCCCGGGGCGGATCGACATTGTCTTCGAATACACGTTTACCCCGATAACCGGCTTCTATCTCATCGATAGCGCCATGCAGGGGCAATGGGACGTATTCTATGACGTCTTCAGGCACATCATCTTGCCCGCATCGTTGCTCGGCTACTTCTCGCTGGCCTATATCAGCAGAATGACGCGCAGTTTCATGCTCAACGAGCTCAGCCAGGAATATGTCGTCGCCGCACGTGCCAAGGGCCTGTCGGAAACGAGGGTGATCTGGGGCCATGCGCTGCGCAACGCCGCCGTGCCGCTCGTCACCGTCATCGCGTTGTCCTACGCCGGTCTGCTCGAAGGCTCGGTTCTGACGGAAACGGTCTTCTCATGGCCGGGCATCGGACTATACATCACCAATTCGCTGCAGAACGCAGACATGAATGCCGTGCTTGGCGGTACGATCGTGATCGGCACGGTTTTCATCGGCATCAATCTTCTGTCCGATCTTCTTTATCGGTCCCTCGATCCCAGGACGCGAAGCCGATGACTGTACCCGCCAATCAAAACCCACCCTTGAGCCGCCGCGAGTGGCTGCTGTCGGATCGGCCGCAGTCGCGCGCGCAGGCTCGCCTTGGACGCGCTTACGTCACCTGGCGCCAGTTCACCGCCAACCGGCTCGCAGTCCTCGGCCTGATAATCATCATCGCCCTGCTTCTCGTCGCGGCATTCGCCGATGTTCTCGCGACACATTCTCCCGTCATCGGCGACCTGAAGAACGCTCGCCTGCTGCCGCCGGGCACCGACGGCTTCCTGCTTGGCTCGGACGATCAGGGCCGCGACATCTATTCCCGGCTGATTTACGGCTCACGCCTGACGCTGATGGTGGTGGTGCTCGTTGCCGTCATCTCCGCGCCGATCGGTCTGCTCGTCGGCACGGTGTCGGGCTACGCCGGCGGCTGGGTCGACGCCGTCTTGATGCGTATCACCGATATCTTCCTCGCCTTCCCGAAGCTCGTGCTGGCGCTTGCCTTCGTGGCAGCGCTCGGCCCCGGGATCCAGAACGCCATCATCGCGATTGCCATCACGTCATGGCCGCCATACGCCCGCATAGCACGTGCCGAAACCCTCACGGTCCGACGCTCCGACTACATCTCTGCGGTCAGACTGATGGGGGCCTCGCCGCTCCGCATCGTGATCCGCCACGTCATGCCGCTCTGCATCTCCTCGCTGATCGTTCGCGTGACGCTCGACATGGCAGGCATCATTCTGACGGCAGCCGGCCTCGGCTTTCTCGGCCTCGGAGCACAGCCGCCACTTCCCGAATGGGGCGCTATGATCGCCTCGGGGCGCCGCTTCATCCTCGATCAGTGGTGGGTTGCCGCGATGCCTGGTATCGCGATCCTGATCGTCAGCCTCGGCTTCAATCTGCTCGGCGACGGGCTGCGTGACGCCCTTGACCCCAAGGAGAGCGGACAATGACTGCTCTTCTCACCGTCAAAAACCTCAGGGTCAGCTACCCCACGCGCACCGGCGTCATCGAAGCCGTGCGTGGCGTCTCCTTCACGCTCGGCAAGGAGCGGCTGGGGATCGTCGGCGAATCCGGCTCCGGAAAGTCCCAGACAGGGCGTGCGATCATGGGGCTCACGCCGGGGCACGCTATCGTGACGGCCGATACACTCGATTTCAACGGCATGGACCTGCTGGCGGCATCGCCAAAGCAGCGGCGCCAGCTGCGTGGAAAACGCATCGCCATGGTGCTGCAGGATCCGAAGTACTCGCTGGATCCTGTCATGACGATCGGCCGCCAGATCTGCGAAACGCTGCGCACGCACGAGAAGGTCGGCAAAGCCGAAGCGCGCGCCCGCGCCATTGCGATGCTGGAGGCAGTACAGATCCGCGACCCGCAGCGCGTGTTCGATCTCTATCCGCACGAGGTTTCCGGCGGTATGGGGCAGCGAGCCATGATCGCGATGATGCTGATTGCCGATCCGGAGCTGCTGATTGCCGACGAACCGACATCGGCGCTGGATGTCACGGTTCAGCTCGACGTTCTCCGGATCATGGACCGGCTGGTCTCCGAGCGGGGTATGGGACTGATTTTCGTCTCTCACGACCTGCGTCTCGTCTCTTCCTTCTGTGACCGCGTCATCGTCATGTATGCCGGAAAGGTCGTCGAGGAGCTGAAGGCCTCGGACCTCAAGAATGCACAACATCCGTACACGCAAGGGCTTTTGAACTGCATGCCGCAGATTGGGGAAAACAGGCATCCGCTGCCGGTCCTGGATCGAAAACCGGAGTGGGCCCTATGAGCGCAGCCCTTTCCATCGACAATCTCAGTGTCGTCTACGACCATTTCTACGCGCTGAAGGAAGTAGGTGTAGAGATCGAAACCGGAGAATCGTTCGGACTTGTCGGCGAATCCGGCTCAGGAAAATCGACGTTGCTGCGCGCCGTCGCCGGTCTCGCACCGGTCAAAAGCGGCACCATCAGAATTCACGGCGAGCCGTTGCTTGGTTCGCGACGCAGCAAGCAATTCTATCGGCACGTGCAGATGGTCTTTCAGGACCCGTACGGCTCGCTGCACCCGCGACAGACCATCGATCGCCTTCTGCTCGAACCCCTGGCGATCCACGGCATCGGCGACGGCGAACGGCGCATCGCCCGCGCGCTCGACGAGGTCGGCCTCGGCAACGGCTTCCGTTTCCGCTATCCGCATCAGCTGTCCGGCGGTCAACGGCAGCGCGTTGCCATCGCCCGCGCACTGATCGTCGAGCCGTCCATCCTTCTGCTCGACGAGCCGACGTCTGCGTTGGATGCGTCCGTGCAGGCCGAGGTCCTCAATCTGCTGGAAGAAGTCCGACGCGATCGAAAGCTGACATTTGTCATGGTCAGCCACGATCTCGGAGTGATCACCCATATGTGCGAGCGCCTTGCCGTGATGCGCAATGGGGCAGTCGTGGAACGACTAACGGCGGCACAACTCTCGCAGGCCGCTGTTCGCGAGGACTACACGAGAAATTTGATGATCGCGAGCAAGGGCTTCGTGAAAGCCTGAAAGCCAGTATTTTCAAGTGATTGGAATCACTGGCGCTGGCCGGCGCATTAACAATAACGGTCCGTTAAAACACGACCAATCGACTAGACTATTGACAGCTGCCTTGCTTCTGTCATGATCGCGTTAACGACTGTTAGCTTTCGTGATCATGGAGATGAGGCATGTTCTTTCTCGGCGGCATGACCATGGGATATCTCGCACCTCCGGCCAAGGCCGAAAAGGCTGCGAACGAAACCTCCATACCGGCCGAACGAGACCGGCGGATGATAGAGGCACCCAACACACCACATCAGGAAACCGCCGTTGAGCGTTCCTTGATTTGGGCCTGGCGCACCCTGTGCTAGCTCCGTCGGATCCGAACGGATTTTCTCATCCTACGGTATCCGGTGGAATTTTATCTCTACCAATCAGATAGACATTGTAAGAAAACAACAAGCTCAAGTGAAAACAACAAGCTCAAGTGAAGAGCGATAAAACAGACGGAGGCAACACATGGCAGACTTGGGTATATCGCATACTCATGCGAACCAGTATGGTTCCGCGCGCTCGAAGAAGCCTGCGACAACGCGCAGCAAGGTTCAGCTTGTGATGAATGCGACACTCGTGACGGTGGCTTTTGCATTCCTGGCGGCTGTTGTCTGTGGGATAATTGGCTGAGGGCGGCCAGCTCGCAGCCACTTTATTGATGTAAAACAATCTCCTTCGCCATCGGCGGAACCAACAGCGCGAGCCATCGTTACCCTGTCATCAAAACGACCAGGGAGATGGAAATGCTCTACTATGCACTCGTATTTCTTGTTGTGGCGCTGATCGCAGGGGTTCTGGGGTTTGGCGGCATTGCAGGAGCGTCGGCGTCGATTGCTCAGGTGCTCTTCTTTTTGTTCCTGGTGCTATTCGTCGTATCGATCGTGGCGCGCTTCCTGCGCCGCGCCTGAACCAGCGAGTATCGACCTAATCCGGCGTCCGAAAGACGCCGGATTTTTTATGTCTGGGTACCACACAGTCGATTGTTGGCGCTCGACAGGTCTCCTTCGGCGAAAGCTCTTGACTTGAATTATTGCAATAGTGTCCAACTTTCCGGATTGGCTCTGCGGGGGGAGAAGCACCACTCAGCCAAACCCTCTAGCGCAGCCGCTCGAAACTTCGCGTCTAAATCGTTTCGTATTGTCTGTTGATTGGCGTTGGCAGCGTGTCCGGTCGCTTTTGATAAAGCCCGGCGCGTTCATGCGGCAGTCATATTTGGCAGTGCAAAAGGCAACCTTAATTACCATAACTTCGTTTGGATCCAGAACCGAACCCATGTCTATTTCAAGCACCTCTCCGAGCCCGTCCCGCGAGTCCGAAACGAAGCAGATCGATCATAACGATTCAATCCGCTCGGCCTACATGTCCATCGAAGACATCAAGGCGATGGGTGCATCCGTTGCCAGTGGCGGGGTGGCTTCGCTGCCAGCTTTTGCGCCTTTCGACTTCTTCGCGCGGCACAAGGAGAACGAGAAAGAAATCCTGCGGGTCTATCGAACGACCGCAGCGGACGTGGAATCCGGTGAAACAATCACGCCGGCCGCCGAATGGCTCCTCGACAATCACTATATTGTCGAAGAGGCGATCCAGGAAATCCGACGCGACTTCCCAACGCGCTTTTATCGCGAATTGCCAACGATCAATGTCGGCGGCGCGCAGATTCCGCGAACGCTGGCGCTCGCCTGGCTCTATGTGGCGCACACGCACAGCACCATCTCACAGGAAAGCCTGACGGCACTCGTCGATGGCTTTCAGGAACTGGAGACGCTGCGGATTGGCGAACTCTGGGCGCTGCCGTCGCTGGTGCGCTATGTGCTGGTCGAAAATCTGCGCCGTATCTCAATTCGCGTCGAACGTAGCCGCCGCATGCGACGCCGTGCCAATGAGGCCGCCGATGAGCTTGTCCGGCTGACCGACCCGGCCAAGGCCGCCGAATATCTGAGGACCCTGGAGCCGCTTGCGGAAGACAACACCTTCTCGACACAGTTTCTCTACCGGATGCGCGATGGATCGCAGGCATCAAGCGTCGCCATCGCGTGGCTGGATGAGCGATTGGAGGCCCTCGGTCGCGACACCGAAGAGACGACGATGGCAGAGCACAGCCGCCTGTCGTCCGGCAACGTCACCATGGGCAACATCATCCGCAGCCTGCGCGAGATCGATGATACGGAATGGTCGGTCTGGGTCGAGCAGGTCAGCCATGTCGACAAGCTGCTTTGGGAGCATTCCGACTACGGCATTCTCGATTCCGGCTCACGCAACAAGTATCGCAAGCAGATCGAGAAGCTCGCCAAGCGCTCCACGATGACCGAAATGGAGATCGCGCAGCTAGCCCTCGACATGACCGATGAAGCCAGGGCTTCCGGCGAGGAGCAGCCGCACGAACCCAACGTCGGCGGATTCCTCACCGGGATGCAGAGGCCCATGCTCGAGGCGCGGTCCAACTACAGCCCAACATTGACGCAGCATTTCGTCCGCACGGTGCGCAAGTTCAACTGGCTGTCGATCGCCGTGCCGGTTCTTCTGATCACCGTCCTTGCCATGTTTATCGTCGGTCGCTTCATGGCGGACGCCGGCATGGCACCGGCGGAAATCATCCTGCTGCTGGCCATGTTCTCGCTGCCCGCGTCCGAAGGGGCAACCGGACTTTTCAATACGGTCCTCTCGTTCTTCGTCACGCCGGCGCGGCTGGTGGGTTACGAATTCAAGGAAGGGATTCCCGAAGACGCCCGCACGCTGCTTGTCGTTCCCTGCCTGATTTCGAACCGTGACAGCGTCGATGAGCTGGTCCGCAATCTTGAAGTGCATTATCTCGCAAACCCACGGGGCGAAATCTACTTCGCGCTGCTCAGCGACTGGCCCGACAGCCAGGTCGAAGAGACGTCTGCCGACCTCGAGGTCCTGGACTACGCCCGCCGCGAAGTCGCAAACCTGTCTGCGCGGTATGCCTATGACGGCAAGACCCGCTTCTACCTTCTGCATCGCCGCCGACTGTACAATCCGGCCGAAGGCGCCTGGATGGGCTGGGAACGCAAGCGCGGCAAGCTGCATGAACTGAACTTGCTGCTGCGTGGCGACCGCGACACGACCTACCTGCCGGGAGCAAATGTCGTGCCTGCCGATGTGCAGTATGTCATGACACTCGATGCAGACACCCGCCTGATGCGCGATACCGTCACGAAGCTTGTCGGCAAGCTCTACCATCCGATCAACCGCCCGGTCATCAATCCGGAAACCGGCCGCGTCGAAAGCGGCTATGGCGTATTGCAGCCGCGCGTGACGCCGTCGCTTACGACAGGCAAGGATGCGTCCGTCTTCCAGCGCGTGTTTTCCATCAACCGCGGCCTCGATCCCTACGTCTTTACCGTATCCGACGTCTATCAGGACCTCGCCGGCGAGGGGACCTTCACCGGCAAGGGCCTCTATCACGTCGACGCCTTCGAGACGTCTCTGAAGGGTCGCATCGAGGAAAACTCGGTCCTCAGCCACGACCTTCTCGAAGGGTCCATGGCGCGCTGCGCGCTTGTGACGGATCTGGAACTCGTCGAGGATTTTCCGACCCGCTACGAAGTCGAAACCTCGCGCCAGCATCGCTGGGCGCGCGGCGACTGGCAGCTTCTGCCCTACATGTTCAAGGCGAAGTACGGGGTCACAGCCCTTGGCCGCTGGAAGATGTTCGACAATCTGCGCCGGTCGCTGACACCGATCGCCTGGTTCTTCGCCTCCGTGCTCGGCTGGTATTTCATGGACCCGCTCGGCGCGCTCGTCTGGCAGATTCTGCTGATTTTCTGCCTGTTCGTCGCTCCGACCCTGTCGCTCATCAACGGCATCATTCCGCGCACCAGCGATATCGTGGCGCGCGCTCATCTCTACACCGTGTGGTCCGATATTCGCGCAGCCAACGCGCAGGTGGCGCTGCGGATCGTCTTCATCGCCGACTCAGCCTGCATGATGGCCGATGCGATCGGCCGTTCTCTCTATCGTCTCTTCGTCAGCCACAAGCTGATGCTGCAATGGCGCACGGCGGCAAGCGTTCAGGCCGGCAGACAGGGAACGATTGTCTCCTACTACAAGGCAATGTGGCACGCACCGGTTTTGGCGCTGCTGGCCCTCGGCTTCGCGGTGCTCTCCGGCGACAAGGCCTTCCTGGTCGGCATTCCCTTTACCATTCTGTGGATCCTCTCGCCGCTCGTCGCCTACTACGTCAGCCAGTCGGCAGAGACGGAAGACCGGCTGGAAGTCGCCGATTCCGTTTCCAACGAGCTCCGTAAGATCGCTCGCCGGACATGGCGCTATTTCGAGACGTTCACCACCGCCGAGCAGAACTACCTGCCGCCGGACAACGTCCAGGAAACGCCCCATGTCATCGTCGCAGCGCGCACCTCGCCGACGAATATCGGCGTGTACCTTTTGTCCGTCGTGTCCGGCCGGCAGTTCGGCTGGTTCTCGTTCGAAGAAACCATCGAACGGCTGGAGCAGACGATCGCCACGATCGACAAGATGGAGAAGTTCCGCGGCCATCTGTTCAACTGGTACCACACCGATACGCTTCAGACGCTCGGACCGCGCTATGTGTCCGCCGTCGACAGCGGCAACCTCGCCGGCCACTTGATCGCGATTTCGTCTGCCTGCCGCAACTGGGCGGAAGCACCCTCGGCCCACATGCAGGGCAACCTCGACGGCGTCGGCGACACCGCCGGCATCCTTGCGGAAGTGCTTGCCGAACTGCCCGACGATCGCAAGACCGTGCGCCCGCTGCGCCGCCGCCTGGAAGAACGCATCATCGGCTTCCAGAACGCCCTGGCAGCAGTCAAGCGGGAGCATGAGTTCGCCTCGATCCGCATCATCAACCTCTCGGTTCTTGCACGTGACATTCAAAAGCTTGCGGCCAACCTCGATCACGAGGTGAAGTCGGCGCTGAGCGGCGAAGTGACCCGCTGGGCGGAATCGCTGGTGAAGGTCTGCGAAGCCCACATTTCCGACAGCACCTTCGACCTCTCCAACATCGATCCTCTGCGTCCCCGCCTGATCGCGCTTCGCGACAAGGCACGCGATCTTGCCTTCTCGATGGACTTCGGCTTCTTGTTCCGACCGGAACGGCGCCTGCTGTCGATCGGCTATCGCGTGGAAAGCGGTGAGCTCGACCAGGCCTGCTACGACCTTCTCGCCTCCGAATGCCGCCTCACCAGCCTTTTCGGCATAGCCAAGGGCGACCTGCCGACGGAACACTGGTATCGCCTCGGACGCCAGGTCGTGCCGGTGGGCTCGCGCGGTGCGCTGGTGTCCTGGTCCGGCTCGATGTTCGAATACCTGATGCCGCCTCTCGTCATGCAGGAGCGCGGTGGAGGCATCCTCAACCAGACCAACAATCTGGTCGTGGTCGAGCAGATGAACTACGCCCGCAAGCTGGGTATCCCGTGGGGCATCTCGGAAKCCGCGTTCAACGCCCGTGACCACAACCTCAACTACCAGTACACCAACTTCGGGGTCCCGACGCTCGGCCTCAAGCGCGGCCTTGGCCACAATGCCGTCATCGCACCTTACGCATCGATCCTCGCCAGCCAGTACAATCCGCCGGCAGCGATCGAAAACCTTGAACGCCTGCGCAAGCTTGGGGCGCTTGGCAAGTTTGGTTTCCACGATGCCGTCGACTTCACGCCGACGCGCGTGCCGGAAGGCAAGACCTGCGCTGTCGTGCACAACTACTATGCCCACCATCACGGCATGTCGATCGCCGCCGTCGCCAACGTCGCCTTCAACGGCCACCTGCGCGAACTCTTCCACTCCGATCCCGTGATCGAAGCAGCCGAACTGTTGCTGCAGGAAAAGGCGCCGCGCGACATCCCCGTCATGAGCGGCAAGCACGAGTCCGACACCCCCGCCAGCATCCAGGACGACCTCCTGCGACCTGAACTGCGCAAGATCTACGATCCGGCGTCGCGCGATCGCGAACTCGTCTTCCTGTCCAACGGTCACTATTCGATGATGCTGACCGCAACCGGCGCTGGTTATTCGCGCTGGAACAGCCTGTCCGTATCGCGTTGGAAGGCCGATCCCACCGAGGATCGCTGGGGTACCTTCATCTTCCTGCGCGATACAGCCACCAACGAATGGTGGTCGACGACGGCAGAGCCGAAAAGCGTCGAGGGTGAACGCGTCAAGGTTCTCTTTGCCGACGAAAAAGCCGAATTCACCAAGACCGTCGGTGATCTGACCAGCGAGGTCGAATGCATCGTCGCAACCGAGCACGATGCCGAAGGCCGCCGCCTCACGCTGATCAACGCCGGCACCGAAGACCGCTTCATCGAGGTGACCTCCTATTTAGAGCCCGTACTCGCCTCCGACGACACCGACAACGCGCATCCCGCCTTTGCCCGAATGTTCGTGAAAACGGAAATCGGCAAGCGCGGCGACGTCATTCGCGTCGAGCGCAACAAGCGAGATCCGAATGAACCGAATATGGCGGTCGCCCACCTGATCGTCGACAATGCCGGCACCACGCGTCACACGGAGTTCGAAACCGACCGGCGCAAGTTCCTGGGCCGCGGCCGCAGCCTTGCCAACGCCGCCGCCTTCGATGCCGGTGCCACGCTCTCCGGCACGGACGGCTTCACGCTCGATCCCGTCCTGTCGCTTCGCCGCACCGTGCGTGTGCCGGCCGGCAAGAAGGTCAGCGTTATCTTCTGGACGATCGCTGCTCCAAGTCGCAACGAGGTCGACCAGGCCGTTGACCGTTATCGCCATGCCGATGCGTTCAACCATGAACTCGTTCAAGCCTGGACCCGTACGCAAGTTCAGATGCGCCATGTCGGTGTCACGTCGCAGCAGGCAGCCGCGTTCCAGCATCTCGGTCGCCACCTGGTCTACCCGGATATGTATCTGCGTGCGGATGCGGCCGCGGTGGAGGCCGGTATGCAATCCCAGTCGTCTCTCTGGCCGCTGGCGATTTCAGGCGACTTCCCGATCTTCACGCTGCGCATCAACGACGACATGGATCTCGACATCGCTCGCGAAGCGCTGCTTGCGCAGGAATACCTGCGTTCGCGCGGCGTCACGGCGGATCTCGTCATCATGAACGAGCGGGCGTCCTCCTACGCGCAGGACATGCAGCATGCGGTCGACCAGATGGCAGAGAACGTGCGCCGCCTGGGTCAGGCCGATGGCTTGCGTCAGCACATCTTCACGGTCCGCAAGGATTTGATGGAAGAGGCAACCTACCATGCCTTGATCGCTGCCTCGCGCGCCACCTTCCATGCAAAGAACGGCAAGATCATCGATCAGATCAACCGAGCCGCCGCGCTTTTTGCTCCCACGAAGGAAGAGCAACTAGAGCTCGAGCAAGCTGACAGCGCGAAGACGCGGACCAAGCGCGTGGTCCCCGCAGTCGCTCCCGCCGTCCCAATGCTTGTCATCGAGGAGGAGGGCGACCTCAACTTCTGGAACGGTATCGGCGGCTTTTCCGGCGATGGACGCGAGTATGTCGTGCGCATTCCCGGCGGTCATTCCACACCGCAGCCGTGGATCAACGTGATCTCGAACGAAAAATTCGGCTTTCACGTCTCGGCTGAAGGTGCCGGC
The DNA here is from genome assembly GCF_056397845.1 of Rhizobium sp. 05L419. Classification (NCBI taxonomy): domain Bacteria; kingdom Pseudomonadati; phylum Pseudomonadota; class Alphaproteobacteria; order Hyphomicrobiales; family Rhizobiaceae; genus Rhizobium; species Rhizobium sp. 05L419. Next base: position 100,595 of record NZ_JBFTOF010000019.1, on the reverse strand, counting down.
TTCACCTGGAGCACGAATTCGCGCGATTATCAGCTGACACCTTGGTCGAACGACGCGGTGATCAACCGTCCGGGCGAGGCAATCTACGTGGTCGATCGCGACAACGGCGTGGTGATGACGCCCTTTGCCTCCCTTTCGCGCCAGACTGACATCAGGTTTGAGGCTCGGCACGGCTTGGGCTATTCGGTCTTCTCGAGCGTCCAGAACGATGTGACCCTTGAGTTGACGCAGACGGTGGACCGCGAACGGCCGGTGAAGCTGCAACGGCTGCGGCTGCGCAACACCGCAGCGAAGCCTCGCAAGCTGCGCCTTTACGGCTATCTCGAGTGGATCCTCGGCAACAATGCGCAGAAGACCGCGCCGTTCATCCTTTCTGAGCTCGACGACGAGACCGGTGCCCTGTTCGCGAGCAACAACTACAGCATTGACTACTCCGGTCGGGTCGCCTTCTTCGCCGCCAGCGAGGCGCTATCGAGTTTCACGGCAAGCCGCCGGGAGTTCATCGGCAAGACAGGCACGATCCAATCGCCGATAGCATTGAATGCGGCTGCCAAACTGTCCGGCACCACCGAACTGGATGGCGATCCGGCAGCAGCGCTGGCGATCGATATAGAAATCGCGGCTGGCGAGGAACGCGATGTGTTCCTCTATCTCGGTGACACTGCAACGAAGGAAGAAGCGCGTGCACTGATCGCCGATATCCGAAAGACCCGGTTCGACGATGTGGTGCAGGCAAACCGCGCCTTCTGGCAGGGCTTCACCGGTAAGGTGCAGATTTCCACGCCCGATCAGGCCATGAACAACCTGATCAACACCTGGCTGCCCTATCAGAGCCTCGGCTGCCGCATCATGGCGCGCACCGCATTCTACCAGGCAAGCGGCGCTTTCGGCTTCCGTGACCAGCTGCAGGACACTCTGGCCTTCGTGCTGCATGAGCCGTCGATTGCCCGCACGCAGATCCTCAATGCCGCATCGCGCCAGTTCCGTGAGGGCGATGTCCAACACTGGTGGCTGCCCGGAACAGGTGCGGGCGTTCGCACGCTGATCTCCGACGACGTTGTGTGGCTCGCCTATGCCGTCCATCACTACTGCACGGTTACGGGCGACAAGAGCGTACTGGACGAGCAACTGGCCTTCATCGAAGGACCGGCGCTTCTTGAGGGTCAGCACGACTCGTTTTATCGGCCGGAAGTGTCCGAAGACAAGGTCAGCGTCTACGAGCATGCCGCCGTGGCGCTCGATCTGGCGATCGCCCGCAAGGGTGCCAACGGTCTTCCGCTGTTCCTCGGCGGCGACTGGAACGACGGCATGAACCGTGTCGGAATCGGCGGCAAGGGTACCAGTGTCTGGCTCGGCTGGTTCCTCGCCGGCGCCCTGCGCTCGTTCAGCGCCTACGCCGAAGAGCGCGGCGACACGGCCCGCGTCGAACGGTGGACGAAACATCTCGGTGAACTGAAAGCGGCTCTCGAAACCGCGGCCTGGGATGGCTCATACTATCGTCGAGGAACATTCGATGACGGCAGCCTGCTCGGCTCGAAGGAAAGCCTTGAATGCCAGATCGACTCGATCGCGCAGTCCTGGAGTGTCCTTTCTGGCGAGGGTGATCCCACTCACTCTGCAAAGGCAATGGACTCGGTCCTGGAAAAGCTTGTCGACCGGGACGCACGGATCATCCGGCTGTTCACGCCGCCGTTTGCCAACTCGGCCAAGGATCCAGGATACATCAAGGCCTATCCCCCTGGTGTTCGTGAAAACGGCGGCCAGTACACCCATGCGGCAACTTGGGTCGTGATGGCGCTTGCTGAGCTGAACCGCGGCGACGATGCGATGCGATGCTTCGATCTGCTGAACCCCATCAGCCATGCCCGCGACCAGAAATCGGCCGAACGCTATCGTGTGGAGCCGTATATCATCGCCGCCGACGTCTATGGCGAGGGCGCGCTGACCGGCCGCGGCGGCTGGACCTGGTATACAGGCTCGGCGGGGTGGCTTTACCGCGCAGCCGTTGAAGGCATCCTCGGCATTCGCTTGAAAAACGGACGCCTGCATGTACGTCCGGCACTTCCAAGCACGTGGGAAGGCTTCTCCGCAGAGATCGAGCATGTGGGGGCTAAATACCTCATTTCGGTCTCAAAATCGTCCCATCCGAGAGGCTACGATCTCACCATAAACGGACGCGAAGTCACCGATCCCGATGAGGGATATCCGGTCGGATAACAGCACTTTTCCACGCTAACCATCCGGCGATTCGTTGCGGCCAAAGGGGAAACCTTTTGGCCGCAACTGCGTTTGAAAAACGGAAAGCAGGAGAAGTCAATGCCAGCAACGCCCGAGAAAACCTTCGGCGCCGGACGCAGTTTTGCGACCGCCACGGCATCGAAACGCGACACGCGATTGGACGTCTTGCGCGGACTGGCGTTGATCACGATCTTCATCAATCACGTCCCCGGGCAGATATTCGAAAACCTGACGACCAAGAACTTCGGCTTCTCAGATGCGGCCGAGGCCTTCGTGCTGATCTCGGGCATCGCCGTAGGTCTCGCCTACGGCGCGCGTTTTCAGCCGGGCGAATGGTTGCAAACCACAAAGAAGGCGGCAAGGCGCGCCTTCACTCTTTACCTCGCCCACATGATCACGACCTTTATGACGCTCGCGCTGTTTTTGACCGGCGCATGGATCTTCCATAGGCCGGGGCTTTTGTGCGAGATCAATATTCTCGCCGTACTGACCAACCTGAAGGCGGGAATTCCCTCGCTGCTGCTTCTTGGACACCAGATCGGTTACAACAACATCCTGCCGATGTATGGCGCACTGATGTTGATGGTGCCAATCATCCTGCTCCTCAACGCAAGGAGCCCGTTTCTCGCCTTGGCCGTGTCGGGTTCGGTGTGGCTGCTTGCAGGCGTCTTCGAAATTGCCCCTCACAACATGCTGATCGAGGGCTATTGGTTTCTCAACCCGCTGTCCTGGCAGTTTCTCTTCGCGATCGGCATCGTGGGGATGATGCATGTGCGTGGCGGTGGCAGGCTGCCGCAACACCCGGCTCTCATGATCCTGGCCGTAGGCTACGTGATGTTGTCCTTCGTCTGGGTTCTTGGACAATTGTGGGATTTTGGAAATGCACTCGCTTCGCTCGGCCTGCCGCCGGTAATGACGGGATTTGACAAGACATTTTTATCGCTTCCGCGGCTGCTGCACGTCCTGGCGCTCACTTACATCGTCCTGAACATCGGAGCAATCTCGCGGCTGCTGCGCCGCCCGCAGGACCACCCGCTGGCCATTCTTGGCCGCCATTCGCTCAATATCTTCGTCGCCGGTACGATCCTGGCGATGGTCGGCCAGGTCGTGCTTTACATCAACAATCGCGATCAGATCGTCGGACCGATCTTTGTCGTGCTCGGCATCGTCGTGCAGTTCGCATATGCCTATCACCTCGAACGCAAGCGCAAACTCGGGCACGTCGGCGCCAAGCAGCTCCTGCTGGGGTCAATGCGGGCAGTACCCGTGCGCGCTGATCGCAGACGCGGCATGGACCGCAAATGAGCCGGGCGATGGCGCTGGCGGCAGCGCCATCCCGGCCCGCGTCAAAAGCAAAAACCTTGACTCCTGTGGAAAACCTTTTATGAGCAGCTTTGGAAAAGGAATATCCATGGTTCGCGATGAACACGCCATTGCTGCATGCAATGACCGGGCACTGAGTGCCGGGATGGATATTGCCGTTCCGGTTTCTTCCAAAACCAAGGCCAAAACGACGACGAAAACCGTCTGACGTCTCTGGCCTGCCGCTCTCTCCCCGGCCCGGCTGGGGACAGGAAGCCGCGATTGTGTCGCGCCTTTCCCCCCTCACCGGACAAGAGGAGAGATGAGAAAGAGAGCTTGAGAAATGGGTTTTAAAGTTGCAGTTGCGGGAGCGACCGGAAATGTGGGCCGTGAAATGCTCAACATTCTCGCCGAGCGCGGTTTTCCTGCCGATGAAGTCGTAGCGCTCGCCTCTGCGCGCTCGCAGGGCACTGAGGTCTCCTTCGGCGACAAGACGCTGAAGGTCGTCAATCTCGAAAACTATGATTTTTCGGACACCGATATCTGCCTGATGTCGGCCGGCGGCGAGATTTCCAAGAAGTGGTCTCCGAAGATCGGCGCGCAGGGCTGTGTCGTCATCGATAATTCTTCCGCGTGGCGCTATGATCAGGACGTTCCCTTGATCGTGCCGGAAGTGAATCCGGATGCCATTACCCAGTTCACCAAGCGCAACATCATCGCCAATCCGAATTGCTCGACCGCCCAGCTCGTCGTGGCTCTGAAGCCGCTGCACGACTTCGCGAAGATCAAGCGCGTCGTCGTCTCGACCTACCAGTCCGTTTCCGGCGCCGGTAAGGATGGCATGGACGAGCTCTTCAACCAGACGCGCGCGGTCTTCGTCGCCGATCCGATCGAAAACAAGAAGTTCACCAAGCGCATCGCCTTCAACGTCATTCCGCATATCGATAGCTTCATGGAAGACGGCTACACGAAGGAAGAATGGAAGGTTCTGGCAGAAACCAAGAAGATGCTGGACCCCAAGATCAAGGTCACCTGCACGGCCGTGCGCGTACCGGTCTTCATCGGCCATTCGGAGTCGGTCAACATCGAGTTCGAAAACGAGATTACTGCGGATCAGGCACGCGATATCCTGCGCGAAGCGCCCGGTTGCCTCGTCATCGACAAGCACGAGAACGGCGGGTATATGACGCCCTACGAATCTGCGGGTGAAGATGCGACCTTCATTTCGCGAATTCGCGAAGACGCAACGGTCGAGAACGGCCTCAACATTTGGGTTGTCTCGGACAACCTGCGCAAGGGTGCAGCACTCAACGCGATCCAGATCGCCGAGTTGCTCATCAATCGTGGCCTCTTGAAGCCGCGCAAGCAGGCTGCCTGAACGAATTCTTAACCATGGCTTGCTAAGCCCGCTTATGAAGCTCTGGCTTATTCTGGGCGCGGGTTGCCAATTTGGCGTCCCGCGCTTGCCAAAAGGATAAGCATGACAATATCGCCGATAACGGGTTTCAACCCGGTTCAAGGCTAGGTAGATCGGGATCGGGGTATCTCCATGCGCATGACACGATTTTTGCTGGCGGCAGCTGCGGCGGCTTCCATTCTTCACGCAGTCCCGGCGGCGGCTCAAGGAGCCCAGTGCGGCAACACCGGCGCCGGCTTCGATGCCTGGGTTGATGCATTCAAGCAGGAAGCCGCGGCAAGTGGTGTAAGCCGTTCTGTCCTCGATCGAGCCTTTGCAAACGTCAGTTACAATCGTCCGACGATTTCAGCTGACCGCGGCCAGAAGAGCTTCAAGCTCTCCTTCGATGCGTTCATGCAAAAGCGCGGAGGCGCGGCAATCATCTCGCGCGGCAGGAACATGAAGCGTGCCAATGCGGCGCTTTTTGCCTCTATCGAACGCAAGTACGGCGTTCCCGCCGGCCCGCTGATCGCGATCTGGGGCATGGAGACCGGTTTCGGCAGCTATATGGGCAATCAGCATACGCTGTCAGCCGTATCGACACTTGCCTATGACTGCCGCCGATCCGACTACTTCACCGATCAGCTATACGCTGCCCTGCAGCTGGTGTCGGAAGGTTACCTCAATCCGCAGGCACGCGGCGCTGCACACGGCGAAATCGGCCAGACGCAGTTTCTGCCTCGAAACGTCGTTCGCTTCGGTGCCGATGGCGACGGTGATGGCCGCGTCGACATGGTTGGCTCGCGTGCCGATGCACTCGCCTCGACCGCAAACTTCCTCAGGGGTCACGGCTGGCAGGCTGGCGCCGGCTATCAGCCTGGCGAACCGAACTTTGCGGCCATTGCCGGCTGGAACGCCGCGACTGTCTACCAGCAGGCGATCGCCTATATCGGTCAGCAGATCGACGCAAACTGAGGCGGATAAAACCCTGTTCGCAGAGCGCCGACCGCAACGTCGGCGCTTTCATTCTGCTCAGATCTCGGGGCGAATGAAATCGCGCGTCTCTGCATCCATGACCCAGAGCTCGCCTGTCGATATATCGAACCAGGAACCATGAAGATGGATCGAGCCGGCGTCTTCCAGCGCCTTGATGTCGGGAAATGTCCTGAGATTATCGATCGAGTTCCTAATCGAAACACGCTCGAGGGCTGTCTGCCGCTCGGCTGGCGTCATGACATCGTTGCTCTGGATCTGTTCGGCCGCCGGCCTGACCAGCGACATCCAGCGGCCAATGAAATCCCCGGGCGACAGCGGCTCGGCATTGGGGTCAAGCGCAGCGCGAATACCACCGCAGCGGCCATGTCCCATGACGACGATGTCCGAAACCTTCAATACCTGGACGGCGAATTCCAGCGCCGCGGAGGTCGAATGGAAATGTCCGTCCGGCTCATAGGGCGGCACCATGTTGGCAACATTGCGGATGACGAAAAGCTCGCCCGGCCCGGCATCGAAAATAAGCTCGGGCGCCGCACGCGAGTCGGAACAGGCAATCACCAGAGTACTCGGATTCTGACCGTTTTCGGCGAGCGTCCTATATCGATCCCGGGCATCGACGTAGCGCCCGCTCATGAAGTTGCGATAACCGTCCAGAAGGGAATTTGGAAAACGCTGCATACTCTTCGATTACAGCGTGAGACGGACAAGATCAACCATCACGCAGCAGAATGACTGGGCAGAATGACTGGGCAGAAATACGGGGGCTAGCTTCTGCGCCTTTGGGCCGGGTGCATAAGGCGCCGCATCTGCACCATCGCCATCGGAGTGGAGAGGCTCGACGCATCGCTTGCCAGCGTCAATTCATCGCTGCCGCGTTTGACCGCCCGGGCAAGCACCTCATAGACACTGGCCGTGGCAAGCTGCAGCGCCTTTTCATCTTCCATGCCTGAGAGCAACCGCGAAAGAAATAGGGCGGCCAGGAGGTCGCCAAGGCCATTCGGCGGATTGTCGATGACCCGATGTTCGGCAAGCAATGCGTGGCGCCCGGAAAGATAGAGATTGCCGGTGCCGCCGGCCATCATCGGCACGGCAGAGGTCACCAGCATGCGGGACGGGCCAAGCGACAGCGCCGCGTCCATGATCGAGGCATTGCTATCCAGCGGCGCCCCTGAAAGCCACGAGAGCTCATAACGGTTGGGCGTTGCCAGCGATGCCAAAGGGATCAGATGGTCGCGGATCGCCTCGGCAGTCGCCTCCGGCACATAAAGGCCGCCGAGATCGCCCATGACGGGATCGCAGACATAGAAGAGTTCAGGATTCTGCTGGCGCAAGGCAGTGACCAGGCGGCTCACGGAACGCGCCTGTGCGCCATTGCCGAAATAGCCGGAAAGAACGGCCTTCACTTCGCCGATCCATGGCGCACGGATAAGATCGTCGATCGCGGCATCGAAATCGGCTTCGGCAAACGTTAGCCGCGTCGATCGGCCATGTCCGGGATGCCACGGCAACACGATCGTGGGCAGCGCCCAAACCTGATGCCCAAGGGTCTCCAGTGCAAAGACTGCCGCGCGGTTTCCGACCGAACCTCGCACCACATGGCTCGATATGACAATCACTGTTCCAGCTGCGTTTTGCGGCATATGTTCCGATCCAATTGTACCTAGCGTTGATCCTCCTTTTGCTGCTCAGCTGTCAACCGTCCTTCATGAGAACATGCGCAGAGTTCCCGCGGGAACAATCGGTCGTGCGGGGAAGCACCAGGATTTTCAAATTCGATGCCTGACAGCGCAAAAACGCACGAAAACTATCTACGCCGACCTTCTTTTAGCGATTTTTACGCCGAATCTTCTGCTAACCTGCCGAAAAGCAAGCGAATGAGGGAACATCTGCAATGGCTGCTCGAAATAATCCGAGACGGGAAAAACAGATCGAAAGCGCGAGCAAGATCGCGGCGGCGACCGGAGAAGGCTACCTCGATCCGGAAATTTTGTTCGGACGCGCCAGCGGCGACGATCTGGAACTCTATACGTCGGAAATGCTTGCGCTTTCTGCCGTCCATTGCGCGCATGAGCTTGCCGCCTGGACCGGCAAGACGCCGCGTGTAAGCATAAAGACCGTCGCCCATGTCGAGCCGAACGGCGTCGCCGTGTCTATCCTCTCCGTGACCGACCATAATATGCCCTTCCTCTACGAATCCGTCATGGGTGAGGTCACCAGCAGCTATCGCGACCTTTATATGGCCGTTCACCCGATCCTCGTGATGACGCAGGGTAGGGCACCTGAGCTTTACACCGCGGATTTGCCGGGCGCACCGGTAAACCGGGTCAGCCACATCCAGCTGCATCTGGCGCCGCTGACGGCAGCGCAGTCAGCCGACCTCATCAAGCGCGTCGAGACGGTTCTCGAACATGTTCAGCAGGCGGTCTCCGATTGGAAGCCGATGCTGGAAAAGCTCGGCACCGCGATCGACGAGCTGTCATCGCGAAACGCCGGCCGCCGAAAGGCAGAACGGGACGAGGCGATCGCCTTTTTGACCTGGCTTCGCGACGCCAATTTCACATTCCTCGGAATGCGAGAGTATGTTTACTCGGGCAAGGGCTCCAGCGCCAAAGTCGAGCGCGACAAGGGCACAGGCCTCGGCATCCTCTCCAACCCGGATGTGCTGGTCCTTCGCACCGGCAAGGATGCCGTTACCACGACGCCTGAAATCCTTGCCTTCCTCGATGGTCCCGACTTCCTTATCGTCACCAAAGCCAACGTCAAGTCGGTGGTTCATCGTCGCGCCTACATGGACTACGTCGGAGTGAAGCGCTTCGACGCCGACGGCAACGTGACCGGCGAACTGCGCATCGTCGGTCTTTTTACCTCGACCGCCTACACCTCATTGGCCAGCGACGTGCCTCTGCTTCGCTCGAAGATCGAAAAGGTCAAAGATCATTTCGGCTTCGATCCGATGAGCCATTCCGGCCGCATGTTGGACAACACGCTGGAATCCTATCCGCGAGACGATCTCTTTCAAATCGATACGACGTTGCTCGCAAGCTTCGCCGAGCAGATCAACGATCTCACCGATAGGCCGCGGGTGCGGGTCCTGCCGCGTATCGATCACTTCGATCGGTTCGTGTCTGTTATCGTCTATGTCCCGCGCGAGGAGTACGATTCCATCGTGCGCGAGAAGATCGGCGCTTATCTGAAGACGATCTATGATGGCCGCGTGTCGGCCTATTATCCGGCCTTCCCGGAAGGCAGCGTCGCACGCGTCCACTTCATCATCGGCCGCTCCGGAGGCAAGACACCGCGTGTGCCCCAGGCAAGACTGGAAGAAGCAATCCGCGCCATCACCGCGCGGTGGGACGACCGCTTCGAGGCACTAGCAGGACCAAAGGCGCCGCGGATCCTGGTCAGTCATGCCTTTCAGGATCTTTTCTCTCCCGAAGAGACCTTTGGCGATCTCGATGACATTTCCGCCTGCGCCGCCGGCGAACAGATCCGCATCGCCTTCTATATGCGCAGCAAGGACGATCAGCAGCTGCTGTGCCTGAAGATCTTTCATGCGGCCGACCAGCTTGCACTCTCCCGGCGCGTGCCGTTGCTGGAGAATCTCGGCTTCAACGTCATCTCCGAGGGCACCTTCGACATCAATGTGACGCTCGCCGACGGCTCCGAAAAGCTGGTGGTTCTGCACGACATGGAGCTTGAGGCGAGGGGTGGCGGCCAGATCGATCTGGAACGCCACGCCGCTGCCCTGGAAGAAGCCTTCCTGTCGGCGTTCAGCGGGATCATCGACAACGACAATTTCAACCGCCTGATCATTTCGGCGGGCCTTTCGGCACGCGAGACAAGTGTCCTGCGCGCCTATGCCCGCTACCTCCGGCAGGCAGGCATCGCTTACTCGCAAGACTACATCGCAACCACTCTGGACAAGTATCCAGCGATCGCCGCACTGATCTTTCGCCTCTTCCACGATGGGCTTGATCCCAAACTTCCTGAGAAGGCACGGATCAGGAAGGCTGCAGAGCTTCACGACAAGATCGAGACGGCGCTTTTGGATGTTCCAAGCCTTGACGACGACCGAATCCTGCGCCGATACGTCAACGTCGTCGATGCAACGCTGAGGACGAACTACTTCCAGCGAAACCAGGACGGCACGCCCAAGGCGATGCTCGCCTTCAAGCTCGATCCGAACATGATCGACGGCCTGCCTGCTCCTCGGCCATTCCGCGAAATGTTCGTCTACGGCGCCGAGGTGGAGGGCGTCCATCTGCGCTTCGGCAAGGTCGCGCGCGGCGGCCTTCGCTGGTCGGATCGTGCCGAAGATTACCGCACCGAAGTGCTCGGGCTGGTCAAAGCCCAACAGGTCAAGAATGCGGTGATCGTGCCGGTCGGTGCCAAAGGCGGTTTCTATCCGAAGAAGCTTCCGATTGGCGGCAATCGCGACGAGGTTTTCAACGCAGGTCGCGAAGCCTACAAGACCTATATCCGGACGCTCCTGTCGATCACCGACAACATCTCCGGCGCAGATATCGTGCTGCCGGAAGACACCGTGCGGCTCGACGGCGACGACCCTTATTTCGTCGTCGCGGCGGACAAGGGGACAGCCACCTTCTCCGATACCGCCAACGCTCTCGCCCAGGAAGCCGGCTTCTGGCTCGACGACGCTTTCGCGTCCGGCGGTTCGGCGGGATACGATCACAAGAAGATGGGCATCACCGCCCGCGGCGCGTGGGAGACGGTAAAGCGGCATTTCCGCGAGATGGACATCGATATCCAGACGACGCCCTTCACCGTCGCCGGCGTCGGTGACATGTCGGGTGATGTTTTCGGCAATGGCATGCTGTTGTCGCCAGCGATCAGGCTCCTCGCAGCCTTCGACCACCGCGACATCTTGATCGATCCTGATCCGGATATCGGCAAGACGCTCGCCGAACGGCGACGCCTCTTCAACCTTGCGCGATCGAGTTGGCAGGATTTCGACAGGAGCGTCCTCTCGAAAGGTGCGATGATCATCTCGCGATCCGCCAAGTCGGTGACCCTGACGCCGGAAGCCGCGGCTGCTATCGGTATCGACAGGACGGTAGCGACGCCCTTTGAAGTCATGACGGCGATCCTGAAGAGCCCGGTGGACCTGTTGTGGTTCGGCGGCATCGGGACCTATGTGAAGGCTGCCTCCGAAACCGACACCGACGTTGGGGACCGCGCCAACGATTCGATACGCGTCAGCGCCGACGACGTTCGTGCCAAAGTAATCGGCGAGGGCGCAAACCTCGGCGTCACTCAAAGGGGCCGCATCGCCTATGGGCTGAAAGGCGGACGCTGCAATTCGGATGCGATCGACAACTCTGCCGGCGTCAATACGTCGGACGTCGAGGTGAACATCAAGATCGCGCTTGCGGCCGCCATGCATGACGGCAGGTTGACCCGGGCGAAACGCGATCAGCTGCTGTCTTCGATGACCGATGAAGTGGCGGCACTTGTGCTGCGCAACAACTACCTGCAGTCCCTGGCAATATCGCTGACGGAGCGCAAGGGGACGAGAAACGGTCTTGAACTCGCCCGGTTTATGAACGTCCTCGAAACCAGCAAACAGCTCAATCGCAAAGTGGAGATGCTGCCTGACGACCCCACGATGGTCGAGCGCTATGCGGCAGACAAGCCGTTGACGCGACCTGAGATCGGTGTGCTTCTCTCCTACGCCAAGATCGTCCTCTTCGACGCCCTGGCCGCAAGCGACTTGCCCGACGATCCGTATTTTTCGGCAACGCTGTCGCAATATTTTCCCGCAAAGATGCGCAAGACGAACGCTTCCGATATCACCGGACACCGACTGAAACGCGAGATCATCGCCACCGTCCTGGCCAATGAAGCAATCAACCGCGGCGGGCCGGGCTTTACCGTCAGCATGATGGACGCGACAGCGGCGGCGGCGCCGGAAGTCGTTCGCGCCGCGATCATCGCCCGTGACGGTTTTGACCTTGGACGGCTCTGGGCCGAAACCGACGCGCTGGATGGCAAGATTTCGGGACAGATGCAAAACCGGATCTATGAGGAAATCAGCCATATATTCACCGTGCTGACCCGGCTTCTGCTTAAGATGCAGATGGCCAAGGGCGACATCGCCGAAACCATTGAACGGTTGCGGATCGCGCTCAAGAAGCTCCAGCCGATCTTTGCCAGCCAGGTGGTGCCTGAACTCGAAGCACGCCAGAGCGAGTATCGCAATGCCGGTGTGCCGGATAAGCTTGCTGCTGAAATCTCGCATCTGCTGGGCTTTGCTCTCGTGCCTGAAATCATGCAGATCGCCGAACGCACCGGCGAACCGCTGGTTCGCGCCGCCGAAAGCTACTTCGCCGTCAGCCAGACGTTCCGCGTCGGCAGGCTGCTTGCGGCAGGGGGCCGCATTGTCACCTCCGACCACTACGAGAGCCTGGCACTCGCGCGCAGCCTCGACCAGATCGCCAGCGCAAGACGCGATATCGTCACGTCCGCGTTGTCCAACCACGGACGGGAAAAACTTCCGGTTCAGGCGTGGCATGGAAACGACAGGATACGGATAAACCGTATCGCCGAAGAGCTATCCGGCCTGAGCGATAGCGGCGATCCCAACCTTGCTCGCATAACCGTTGCAGCCGGGTTGCTGACCGATCTTGCACGAGACGGGACGAGGTGAGACAGTCCGCTCCGAAATCAGGAGCGGACCGGTGAATCGCATCGACTGGACGGGAACTCAGCCTGCAAGGGCCTCGCGCAAGGGCATCTGGGGCTGGATGCTCTTCGACTGGGCGGCCCAACCGTTTTTCACGGTGGTCACTACCTTTATCTTCGGCCCGTACTTCGTGTCGCGGCTGACGGAAGATCCGGTTTCTGCCCAGACCATGTGGAGCAATATGGCGACGATCTCCTCGGTGATCATCGCCATCCTGTCTCCGATTCTCGGTTCGATCGCTGACCAGTCCGGGGCAAGAAAGCCGTGGATCGGCTTCTTCGCCGTGATCAAGATCGCGAGCCTCTGCGGCCTGTGGTTTGCGGCGCCGGGTTCCCCCGTGATCTACCCGATGATCTTCATGATTCTGGCGTCGATCGCCGCTGAGTTCTCGATCGTCTTCAACGACTCAATGATGCCGCGTCTTGTCAGCAGGGACGAGGTCGGAAAGCTGTCGAATACCGCCTGGGGCCTTGGCTATCTCGGTGGGATGATCGTGCTGATCGCCGTGGTGGCACTGCTTGCCGCCAGCCCGGAAACCGGAAGGACGATCCTGGGCCTCGATCCACTGTTTGGCTTGGATCCGCATACGGGCGAAGACGCCCGTGTCACCGGGCCGATCTCCGCCATCTGGTATCTCGTCTTCATCCTGCCGATGTTCTTCTTCACGCCCGATGCAAAGCGCGGCCTGCCGTTTGCGGCTGCGGTTCGCTCCGGCCTTGGCGAGGTCAAAAAGACCCTCGCAGAGTTGAAGACACGTCGTGCTATCCTCCGCTTTCTCCTCGCTCGGATGATCTATCAGGACGGCGTCAATGGACTGCTGATCCTCGGAGGTGCGTTTGCGGCGGCCATGTTCGGTTGGGCCACCATCGAAATCGGCATATACGGCATCATCCTCAACGTTGTTGCGATTTTCGGCTGCCTGATTGCCAGTCGCGTGGACGCGCGCATCGGCTCGAAGGCGACGGTCGTCATCAGCCTCACAATGCTGCTGATCGCGACAGCCGGCATCGTATCGACCGGACCCGGCTATACATTCTTCGGATTGCTGGAGTTGCCGTCCGCCGACACCGGCGGGCTGTTTGGAACCGCTGCGGAAAAAGCCTACATCGCTTACGGCCTGCTGATCGGCCTCGCCTTTGGTCCCGTTCAGGCCTCCTCGCGATCTTATCTGGCAAGGAGCGTCAGCCCGGGCGAAGCGGGCCGCTATTTCGGTATCTATGCCCTGTCTGGCCGCGCCACGAGCTTTATGGCGACGCTTTTCTTTTCAGTCGTCACTTACATGACCGGCTCGTCACGCCTCGGCATGGCAACACTCGTGCTGTTCCTCGCCGGCGGACTTATTTTATTGATCCGTACGCCCTATCCAGCGGACAGGGCGTAGCGGCATCCATTTTCGTTCAGTGGCGGAAATGGCGCATGCCGGTGAAGACCATCGCGACATTGTGTTCGTTGGCAGCGTCGATCACTTCCTGATCGCGCATCGAGCCACCCGGCTGAATGACGGAAGTTGCGCCCGCCGCGATCATCGACAAAAGGCCGTCCGCAAACGGAAGAAACGCTTCGGAAGCGACGGCCGAGCCGGAAGTGAGCGGCACCGCGAGACCGAGAGCCCTTGCGGCTTCCTCGGCCTTCAGACCGGCGATACGGGCGGAGTCGACACGGCTCATCTGACCGGCTCCGATGCCGGCGGTCTGGCCATCCTTGGCGTAGACGACGGCGTTCGACTTGACATGCTTGGCCACCTTGAAGGCAAACTTCATGTCTTCAAGCTCCTGTGCCGTCGGCGCGCGCTTGGTGACGACCTTGAGTTCCAGGTCTTCGACCATGCCGTTGTCGCGGCTCTGAACGAGTAGACCCCCAGACACCGTCTTTGCCGTCAATCCGGCAGAGCGCGGATCGGGAAGGCCCCCAGCCACGAGAAGACGTAGATTGGCCTTGCGCGCGACGATCGCCTTTGCCTCGTCAGTCACATCGGGAGCGATGATGACTTCGGTGAAGAGCTTGATGATTTCTTCCGCCGTTTCCGCATCCAGGGTTTGATTGAGGGCGATGATCCCTCCGAAAGCCGAAACGGAATCGCATGCGAGTGCGCGCTTGTAAGCGTCGAGAAGGTTTAAACCGGTCGCGACACCACACGGATTGGCGTGCTTGATGATGGCGCAGGCGGCCGACTTTTCGGGCAGGAACTCGGCGACGAGTTCATAGGCCGCGTCGGTATCGTTGATGTTGTTGTAGGAGAGCTGCTTTCCCTGAAGAAGCGCTGCCGTCGACACGCCGGGACGCTGCTCGCCGGTCAGGTAGAAGGCGGCCTTCTGGTGAGGATTTTCGCCGTAGCGCATTTCTTCCTTCAAAGCGCCGCCGATCACACGATGGCGCGGCGTGTCGATAGCGAGGGCATCGGCAAACCAGTTGGAGATCATCGTATCGTAGGCGGCGGTACGGGCAAAGGCTTTCGCCGCCAGCCTCTGGCGGAAAGCATAAGTCGTCTGGGCGGCATCCGACGAGAGCTGCGCCAAGAGCTCGGGATAATCGGCCGGATCGGTGAGGATCGCGACGTAGGCGTGGTTCTTCGCCGATGCGCGGATCATCGCCGGGCCGCCAATGTCGATGTTTTCGACTGTCGTCGGGTAGTCTCCGCCGGCTGCGCGCACATCTTCGAACGGATAGAGATTGATGACGGCGAGATCGATGCCCTCGATGCCATGCGCTTTCATTGCTTCCTGGTGTTCGGCATCGTCGCGGATTGCCAGCAGACCACCATGGACCTTCGGATGCAGCGTCTTGACGCGACCGTCCATGATCTCCGGAAAGCCAGTGACGTCGGAAACATCGGTGACCGCCAGTCCCGCCGCCGCGATGGCCTTGTGCGTGCCGCCAGTCGACAGCAGCCGAACGCCCTTTTCGGCGAGCGCTCTCGCGAGGTCGACGATCCCGGTTTTGTCGGACACCGACAGCAAAGCGGTCTTCACTTCAACCTTGTCAGGGGCGGGAATTTTCTTGGAAACAACGGCCATGAGGCTTCTCCGTTCGGTCTTCTGGAGACATCCGGCGAGGTGCACGGACTATGGCGCCGCGTTAGCACAGCTTTTAGCCGGCGGAAACAGTCACTAGCTCCTGCGGGACAAAAACCAGCGTATTTCCGGTCGTTCCGGGTAGGAGAAGCTGATTTCCATCTGATCCGAGCCACAGATCCCGGAGGCGTCGGCAAAGAAGACATCCTCCGAAATCTGAACGCTATTTCCAGGCGAGGAAAACAGCCAGCTTTCACCGTCGGGCGCCGTCATCAATACCGACTCGCGGTCCATCTGTTTCAGGTTGATCGAAGGATGCGCATGAAACCGTGCGACCGCGCGCAATTCCTCATCGCTCTTGCGTTCCTCAGAAACAACAAGGCGGTCGCAGCCGGTCATAATCGAGCCGGTCGCGTTCAACGTCAGCTCTCGCTCATGCAAGGCGCCAAAAGCCTTAACATAGCCGTCGTGACTAGCCCTGATAACGTCCCGTCCGTCATCGGTCACCGCGCGATCGACGGCGACTGTCTTTATCGCCTCGATGATCATACGGGACAAAAAGTCCGAAGCCGAAAAGCGGCTCGACGAGGTATCGTTCAACGTGACGGTCGTATGCGCAGCGGTCGTGCGAGCAATCTCCACATAGCGCGACCCGGCAAACTTCGGGGAACCGGAATTGACGATGAACCGATGCCGGCCCGATGACATCTCAAACGACAGGCAGCCCGCATGGGCTGTTCGCGATAGCGTGCCGGAAGGAGGCAATCCCGTATCGGCGATAACGACAGTTCGCCCCGCAGCAAGTCTCTGATAGCGCGAGTGAGGCAACGCCTTGAACGGGTCGCCTGCTGTTTCGTCATACCGGAGCAACGAGACGAGCTCGGTCGCCAGCGTCGACGTGGCGCCGTTGAACAAGGCAAGGTCGCCGTCCTGGTGTCTGAAAAACCGCAGGGCGGGATACATGCGATCAATGCCCGAAATCAGCTTCTGCGGCAGATCGTGCCCGAGGTTGATATAGGTCTGCCTCAGCGGAAGCAGGTCCAGCAGCAGCTCAAGCCCCACGCGCGGATTGCGGGAGATGTGACCGCCATCGGGGAGAATCTGGCTATCGAACTCCAGATCGAGCGCCTCGGCCGCCTTTCGAAGCACGCTTGCGCGCGCCGGCATCGCAATCGAAGCCATGGCGAGCGCAACGCGCAGCCGGAAGCGCGTTTCACCCGCAGGAGCATATTTCGCCATGCGACGCAGGAAGCGCACCTGGAATGCAAGCGAGCGCAGAAACCGGCGATAGAAGCCGCGATCCGCATTCTGCAGAACGACGGGCGAATGGGAAAGCCAGGCGATCACGCGCTGTGCGGTAACGTCTATCTCCCATGCGATTCCTTCGATTCTTCCACCATGGATGGAAAGCCAACTGTTGACGATGGCACGCGCAACGTTCGAGTGAAGATCGCTCTTCTTGGCACGCATATGGCGCAGCCAGCCGAAGCCATGAAGCCTCAACGCGAACGAACGCGATGGAAGGCTGAATGTGAAAGGCGATTTGCCGCCGGTTTCAAGCATCCGGCCAGCAAGCGGAAATCGACCGGTGAGAATTTCCTCTGCAACATGCGGATCGACGGCGCGCAGATCGGTGGGCGCCACGATCAGGCGCTCCGGAGCATGGACGGTATGGCGAAATAACCGCAGGCGCAGAAGTGCTGCGCGACGAAGTACACGCCGCCAAGCCTCACGAAGGTAAAGACCTGAAAACCGTCCGGACCACATGTCTATCGTCTATTGACCCATATCGTTAGGATTGGATGAACAAGCCCGGAAACGGCGCAGACCGTCTATGAATTTGTGACGAATGCTCAACTATGCCATTTGCCTTTGCATCAGGCAACACGGCGCAGCACCGCGGCATAGAAACCGTCAAGTCCCGGCGCAAAGCCAGCAGGCACTGCCAGCATGTCGGGTGTCGTGCGGAATTCGCCGAGCGATGTGATTGCGCTCTCCAGCCCCCGCCACCGCGTCGGATCGATAGCGATCCGCTCGATCGCAGGCGTATCCGCAAGCACGCGAGCCACGACCTCTTCTCCCTCGCTCGGATCAAGCGAGCAGTTCGAAAAGACGATCGTGCCGCCGGCCTTCAACAGTGTCAGGGCGTGCCGCAGAAGCCGTTCCTGCAGGGCGGCAAGCTTTGCGATATCCTCCGGCCCCTTGGTCCACAGCACATCCGGGTGCCGGCGCGTGGTCCCCGTCGAGGAACAGGGCGCGTCGAGAAGGATCGCGTCGAAAAGCTCATCCGGCTTGTATTGCGTCAGATCAGCGGCAATCGTTTCCGCGTTTAGGCCCAACCGATCGAGATTGGACCGCAACCGCCTGATCCGGTTTTCGGATTGCTCGACGGCCGTGACCGCACCGCCTGCGAGAATAAGCTGAGCGGTCTTGCCTCCAGGGGCAGCACAAAGATCGGCAACGCGCTTGCCCGTTAGATCGCCGAAAAGCTGCGCTGGAATGCTGGCTGCCGCATCCTGCACCCACCAGGCGCCGTCTTCGAATCCTTCGAGCGAGGGGATACCTCCTGCGAAGGCTGCAAGACGAATACCGTGGGTGGGCAAGACCAGGCCGTTGAGCTTTTCCGCCCAGGCCTGGGCATCCGATTTGACGCTGAGATCGATAGCAGCCGGCTGAAGCTGCGAATCCGAAATCGCCTGGGCGGCATCGCTGCCGTAGGCTCGTTCCAGGCGCTCGATAAACCAGGCAGGCATGGCCGGGATATTGTCGATCTGCCGGAGAATATCTTCCTTTTCTCGGCCGAGACGACGCAAAACAGCATTCACCAGCTTGGCAAACCGACGGCTGCGCGGATCATGATTTGCCTGCTCGACGGCAATATCGACCGCAGCGTGATCCGGGACCTCAAGATAGAGGATCTGAGCAGCCGCGACGGCAAGCACGTGTTGCAGGGCACGCGCGCCGTCTGGCAAGGGAGAACTGAGCAACGAACCGATCGCAGCTTCGATGCGCGGCAAATGGCGAAGCGTCGTGTTCAAGATAGCGCGGACAAGCGCCCGGTCATCGTCTTGAAGCGCCTTATAGGCCGGATTGCCATGCTCGTGGTCGAGAGCGCCGTCAAGCGGAAGCTTGCGATCGACGACAGCGGCCAGAATCTTCGTCGCCGCCGCGCGAGCCTGGAGGCCGGGCTTTGCCGAACCGGCGTCGGCGCGAGAAACGGGAGACGTTTGTCTGCGGAATGGCTTCTTCTTGCCGTCTGAATTCAAGACCAAGGACCCTTTGGCGGTTGCGAACCACCGCGGCTAAGGCCCGCATCCGGAACAGAGCGCGATTTGCGCATCGGATTAGCAGCAGGAGCCGCCTGCGTCGAGGCATTCATCGAGCCATGCGCCATTTCCTGAAGCGCCGCAATCCGGTTCTCGGTGTTGGGATGGGTCGAAAACAGGTTGTCCATCCCCGCACCGGTCAAGGGATTGATGATGAACATATGGGCGGTCGCCGGATTACGCTCCGCGTCATAATTTGGAATCTGTGAAGCGCCGCGGGCGATCTTGCCGAGTGCGGATGCAAGCCAAAGGGGATTGCCGCAGATTTCGGCGCCGCGCCGATCGGCGGAATATTCGCGCGTGCGGCTGATCGCCATCTGCACCAGCATGGCCGCCAGCGGAGCAACGATCATCGCCAACAGGACACCGACGAATCCCAGCGGGTTGTTGTTGTTTTCCCGATGCCCCCCGAAAAAGAAGGCGAAATTACCCAACATGGAAATGGCACCCGCAAGCGTCGCTGTGATCGTCATCGTCAAAGTATCGCGGTTTTGCACATGTGCGAGCTCGTGCGCCATGACGCCGGCAACTTCCTCCGGCGAAAGCGCGCTCAACAGGCCTGTCGAGGCTGCGACGGCCGCGTTTTGCGGATTTCGGCCGGTCGCGAAGGCGTTTGGCTGTGGGCTGTCGTAAAGATATACTTTTGGCATGGGTAGCCCGGCATTGCGGGCGAGGTCGCGGATAATCGCAAAGAATTCCGGCGCGTTTCGCTCATCAACCTCCTGGGCGCGATATGCTGAAAGGACCATCCGGTCTGAATTCCAGTACGAAAAGAAATTCATGCCTGCAGCCATCAGGAACGCAATCATCATCCCGCCTCGGCCGCCGATCATAAAGCCGACGACCATGAACAGCGCGGTCATGAAGGCAAGCAACATGGCAGTACGAACAAGGTTCATCGGTGTCTCCATCAACCGCCGGAGCGCAGTCCGCATACGGAAGGGTTTCAATCGTTGCGCCGGCGCACTATGATTTGGTTATTCGCAAGCTATTTTCAATATTTTCAGGCAAAAGCGCGTGATGCAAGAAGCCGACAACGACAACACGCAAACCCCGACAACGGAAAGCTCCGAACCGCCACGCAAATTGCTGTCGCCAGCTGCCAGGCGCGCTCTGGCCGAAGCCGAAGAGCGCCGCCGCAACCAGCAACCAGCCGACATGCCACCGGAAATCGGCGGCAGGGGCGGTGCCGACCCCGCCCGCTTCGGTGATTGGGAGATCAATGGCCGAGCCATCGATTTCTAGGTAAATATTTCTATCGACCTTCACCGGCAAGCGACGGTGGCGGCAAAGCAAGGCCTGCGGCTGAAGCCGCTCCGGTTGCCCGCAGCGGCTGTCTGGATCAGGCGGTTGCCTTGTTTTGGCGGTTGGCGATCAGGTCGTCCACGACAGCAGGATCGGCAAGTGTCGATATGTCGCCCAGCGATCCGAAATCATCTTCGGCAATCTTTCGCAGGATACGGCGCATGATCTTGCCGGAGCGCGTTTTCGGCAAGCCGGGCGCGAACTGGATCTTGTCAGGTGCGGCGATAGGACCGATTTCGGCGCGCACGTGCTTGACGAGCTGCTGGCGCAGTTCGTCAGAACCCTCGTTGCCTGCCATCAGCGTGACATAGCAATAGATGCCTTGCCCCTTGATGGCATGTGGATAACCGACCACTGCGGCTTCGGAAACCAGCTGGTGCGAGACCAGCGCAGACTCCACTTCCGCCGTACCGAGACGATGGCCGGAAACATTGAGCACGTCGTCGACGCGGCCGGTGATCCAGTAGTAACCGTCCTCATCGCGGCGGCAGCCGTCGCCGGTGAAATACTTGCCCTTGTAGGTGGAAAAGTAGGTCTGGATGAAGCGCTCGTGATCGCCGTAGACCGTGCGCATCTGGCCCGGCCAGCTGTCGGAGATGCACAGATTGCCGTCCGCAGCACCCTCCAGTAGCTTGCCTTCGTTGTCGACCAGCTCCGGCTTTACGCCGAAGAACGGCATCGTTGCCGAGCCCGGTTTGAGATCGGTGGCACCCGGCAGCGGCGTAATCATGTGACCGCCGGTTTCCGTCTGCCACCAGGTATCGATGACCGGGCAGCGCTTGTCGCCGACGACGTTGTAGTACCACTCCCAGGCTTCCGGATTGATCGGCTCGCCAACAGTGCCGAGCACGCGCAGCGAAGAACGGGCGGAGCGGGTAACGAAGTGGTCGCCAGCGCCCATCAGCGAGCGGATCGCCGTTGGCGCGGTGTAGAAGATATTGACTTTGTGCTTGTCGATGATTTCCCAGAAACGGCCCTGATCCGGGAAGTTTGGCACACCCTCGAACATCAGCGTCGTCGCACAGTTCGAAAGCGGGCCGTAGACGATATAGGAATGGCCGGTCACCCAACCAACATCGGCTGTGCACCAGTAGATATCGCCGGGATGATAGTCGAAGACATACTCATGCGTCATTGAGGCATAGACGAGATAGCCAGCCGTCGTATGCAGAACGCCCTTCGGCTTGCCGGTGGAACCCGACGTATAGAGGATGAAGAGCGGATCTTCCGCCTTCATCTTGACCGGCGGGCATTCGGCCTTCACCGTTGCAACCTCCTGGTGGTACCAGAGGTCGCGACCCGGCGCCCAACCGGTTTTGCCGCCTGTGCGGCGAACAACCAGCACCTTTTCGACGATGACGTGCTGGCGCGCTGCAATATGGATGGCGGTATCCGTGTTCTCCTTCAGCGCTACCGGCTTGCCGCCGCGCACGCCTTCGTCACAGGTAATGACGAAGGTGGATTCGCAATCGACGATACGGCCCGCCAGGGCTTCCGGCGAAAACCCGCCGAAGACAACGGAATGCACCGCGCCGATACGGGCGCAGGCGAGCATCGCATAGGCCGCTTCCGGAATCATCGGCATGTAGATGGTGACCCGGTCGCCCTTCTTGACGCCGTGCTTCTTGAGTACGTTCGCCATGCGGCAGACATGCTCGTAGAGTTCGTTATAGGTCACCTTCTTGTCGATGTAGGGGTTGTCTCCCTCGAAGATGATCGCGACCTGATTGCCGTTGGTTTTCAGATGCCGGTCGATGCAATTGTAGGAGACGTTCGTTTGCCCGTCTTCGAACCACTTGATTGACACCTTGCCCGTAAAGGAGGTGTTTTTGACCTTGGTGTAGGGCTTGAACCAGTCGATCCGCTTGCCGTGCTTGCCCCAGAACTTATCGGGGTTCTCGACACTTTCCTCGTACCATTTCTCGTACTTGGCCTTGTCGATAAGCGCTTGGCTTTTAACCGGTTTTTGAACCGGGTAGATCTTCTGCGACATTGAATTCCTCCTCACTCAGGCACCAGGCGGCAGCGACGCGCTGCGGCCCTTTTAGGGCATTCATAGCAGCTCGCATTCGCCCGGCAATTAGACAAAGGTCATTTCGTGCGCGATGAATTGCAATTATGCATCACTGCGGTTATATAGCGGCATATTTCCCGGACATAGTGGTGACAACCCACGGACCGCGACACCGGCGCGGACGACAGAAGGACTATATCCATGGCTCAACAACTGCTCATGCCGAAGGCGACCGCTATCTGGCTCGTCGATAACACAGCTCTGTCTTTCGACCAGATCGCTCAGTTCTGCAGACTGCATCCGCTCGAAGTGAAAGCCATCGCCGATGGCGAAGCCGCACAGGGCATCAAGGGTCTGGATCCGATCTCCACCGGCCAGCTTTCGCGCGACGAAATCGCCCGTGCCGAGAAAAATCCGGCTCACAAGCTTAAGCTTTCGGAACCGAAGGTACGCGTACCGGAATCCAAGCGTCGCGGCCCGCGCTATACGCCGGTCTCCAAGCGTCAGGACCGCCCGAACGCGATCCTCTGGCTGGTGCGCAATCATCCGGAACTGAAGGATGCTCAGATTTCGCGCCTGGTCGGCACGACGAAATCGACGATCGAGCAGATTCGCGAACGCACCCACTGGAACGCTGCCAACCTCACGCCGATGGATCCGGTGACGCTCGGCCTCTGCAGCCAGATCGACCTCGACATGGAAGTCGAAAAAGCCTCCAAGGGCCGTCCGCTCCCGACCGCCGCAGAACTCGGCGCGACCCTGCAGTCCGCGCAGGAGACCGAGCGTCTGGCACCGAACTACGAGCGCGAAGAGGAAAAGGAAATCGACGCCGATGCCGTCTTTGCGAAGCTCAAGTCGCTGAAATCCTCGCCGAAAGACGAGGACGACGACCAGTACTGAGGCATTGTACTGAGGCATTGCACAGAGACTGACAGAGCCCTGCTTTTGTGGGGCTTTTTTTTGCGAGCGTCAGATGGGCAGCGTCCCAAAGCCTCTGGCGCGCAGTGCCGCGGCTATTTCTTCCAAAATAGCGGGATCGTCGATCGTTGCCGGCATCTTCCAAGGCACGCCGTCTGCGATCTTCTGCATCGTGCCGCGCAGGATCTTGCCTGATCGGGTTTTGGGTAGCCGCTCGACAGTGATTGCGGTTTTGAAAGCCGCCACCGGCCCGATCTGCTCGCGAATCAGCGCCACCACCTCGGATTCGATCGCCGATGTTTCCCGTGAAACACTTTTCTTCAGCACGAGAAAGCCGCAAGGCACCTGGCCCTTGAGAGAATCCGCAATGCCCACCACGGCGCATTCTGCGACATCGGGATGCATGGCGCAAACTTCCTCCATCGCTCCCGTCGAGAGCCTGTGCCCGGCACAATTGATGATGTCGTCGGTTCTCGACATGATGAACAGATAACCGTCGTCATCGATGTAACCGGCGTCCGCCGTTTTGTAGTAGCCTGGAAACTCGTCAAGATAGGCAGAGCAGAAACGCTCGTCGGCATTCCAGAGCGTCGGTAGGCAACCGGGAGGAAGTGGAAGCTTGACGACGACGTTGCCGAGCGTACCGGTCGGCACTGCGTGGCCCGCGTCGTCCACCACCTCGATGTCGTATCCGGGCATCGGTACCGATGGCGAGCCGTGCTTCACCGGCAATCGCTCAAGTCCCAGCGGGTTCGCCGCAACTGGCCATCCGGTTTCCGTTTGCCACCAATGGTCGATGACAGGAACGCCGAGCATGTGCTCCGCCCACTTCAACGTCTCCGGATCTGCCCGCTCACCTGCCAAAAACAGTGCTCGGAAGTCCGGCATCGGAAATGCACGAATGAACTGCCCATCGCTATCCTCCCGCCGAATGGCCCGGAACGCAGTGGGCGCTGTGAACAGCACCCTCACCTTGTGCTCGCTGACGATACGCCAGAAGGCACCGGCGTCCGGCGTTCCGACCGGCTTTCCCTCGAAAATAAGCGTAGTTACACCGGCAAGCAGCGGTGCGTAGACAATGTAGGAATGGCCGACGACCCAGCCTATGTCGGAGGCCGCCCAGAAGACCTCGCCGGGCTTCATGCCGTAGATATTCGCCATGGACCAATTCAGCGCGACCATGTGACCGCCGTTGTCGCGCACGACACCCTTCGGCTGCCCCGTGGTCCCGGATGTATAGAGAATATACAGGGGATCCGTCGCCTTGAGCGAAACACAGGCGACCTCGAGCCCGCGATTATAACCGACCGCAACCTCGAAATCCTGGTCGCGATCAGGCGTGAGGTCTGCAACAAGCTGCGGCCTTTGCAACACAAGGCAGTGCTCGGGCTTGGTCTTGGCGATCGCGATGGCCTGGTCGACAAGCGGTTTATAGGCAATCACCCTGCCTGGCTCCAGGCCGCAGCTCGCGGTGATGATTAGTTTCGCGCCCGAATCATCGATGCGGGCCGCAAGTTCGTTCGCGGCGAACCCGCCGAACACGACTGAATGCACTGCGCCGATGCGGGCACATGCCAGCATGGAGAAAATCGCCTCCGGAACCATCGGCATGTAAAGAATGACCCGGTCGCCTTTCGTGATTGCGAGTCGCCTCAGCGTTGCGGCAATAACCTTAACTTCGCCGAGCGCATCGTCATAGGTGAAGGACTGCTTGGCGCCGCTGATGGGGCTGTCAAAGATAATGGCGGTGTCGCTACCGCGGCCGCCAAGGACATGCCGATCCAGGCAGTTGTAGCATGTGTTGGTCTCGCCGCCGGCAAACCAGCGCCCATATGGCCCATCCCCTGGCGAAAAGACATGTTCGGGGGCCTTGAACCAAACAATATCCTCCGCCGGGCCGCGCCAGAAGTTTACGGGATCCCTCTTCCACTCTGCATAGAGCTGCTGATAGCTCCCTCGCATTTGCTCCTCCCCAGGACATGCAAGTTATCCAGCCAATCTAGGGGAGTGCGGCTTGCAGCGAAAGCCCGACGAAAGCAGCGTGTCAGCGTAGACCGAAAATGGCCGAGCCCACGCGAACGCTGGTTGCACCAAAGGCAACCGCAATCTCGTAGTCGCCAGACATGCCCATCGAGAGTTTCTCGACACCACATGTCTTTGCGAGCTTTGCCAGAAGCGCGAAATGCGGACCGGGATTTTCATCGGCCGGAGGGATGCACATCAGTCCCTCGATGCTGAGGCCAAGCTCGTTTCGGCAGAAGGTGACGAAAGCAGGCGTTTCAGTGGGAGCGATGCCCGCCTTCTGCGGTTCGAGACCTGTGTTCACCTGAACGTAGAGACGAGGTGTCTTTCCCTGGTGTTTCATTTCCGTTGCAAGTGCGCGCGCGATCTTTTCGCGATCGACCGTTTCGATCACGTCAAATAGAGCGACGGCTTCCGCGGCCTTGTTTGATTGCAACGGCCCGATTAGATGAAGCTCGATGTCGTCGGTTTCTGCCTTCAGCCCAGGCCATTTTCCCTGACTCTCCTGAACCCGATTTTCACCGAACACGCGCTGGCCCGCAGCGATAACCAGACGGATCGCATCGGCATCGAATGTCTTTGACACCGCAACAAGACAAACCGCCCCGTCGGGCCGACCCACCTCGCGTTCCACCATCGCGATGCGCGACCGCACCTCGTCCAGTCGCTCTTGAAGTTCCATCATCGCGCCTCAGCAGATCATCGGGAAGGATGACAATCCACTAAACGCCGGCTCTGTGCTTGCCAAGGCCCACTGTTTCGAATTTATCGCCCGCAAGCGCAGATCGGGCGCTTACCATGGCCGCAAAACTTGACGCTTCGGTAGTTTCATGGTGAAGGTCAGCACCAACCTCCCATGATTTTCCGGAAATGCGAATACGATGGCTACCGAACGTTATAACCCGCGCGATGCCGAGCCCCGCTGGCAGCAGAAATGGAACGAAGAGAAGGTCTTTGAGACCGACAATAGCGATCCGCGCGAGAAGTACTACGTGCTTGAAATGTTCCCGTATCCTTCCGGCCGTATCCATATGGGGCATGTGCGCAACTATGCGATGGGTGACGTTGTCGCCCGCTACAAGCGCGCGCGCGGCTACAACGTGCTCCATCCGATGGGTTGGGATGCGTTCGGCATGCCGGCTGAAAATGCCGCCATGGAACGCGGCGTGCACCCGGCATCCTGGACCTATCAGAACATTGCGTCGATGAAGGCACAGCTGAAGGCGATGGGCCTGTCGCTGGACTGGAGTCGCGAATTCGCAACCTGTGACGTCGCCTATTACCAGCACCAGCAGCATCTGTTTGTGGACTTTCTCGAAAAGGGCCTCGTCTATCGCAAACAATCCAAGGTGAACTGGGACCCTGTCGACAATACCGTTCTCGCCAACGAGCAGGTCATCGATGGTCGAGGCTGGCGTTCCGGTGCCCTGGTCGAGCAGCGGGAACTGACGCAGTGGTTCTTCAAGATCACCGATTTCAGCCAGGATCTGCTCGACGCATTGGAGACACTCGACCAGTGGCCTGAAAAGGTCCGGCTGATGCAGAAGAACTGGATCGGTCGCTCCGAAGGCATGACCATCCGTTGGGAGCTCGTCGACGGGACGGCTCCGGCCGGAGAGACCGAAGTCACGGTCTATACGACGCGCCCCGATACGCTGTTTGGCGCGTCGTTCCTGGCAATCTCGGCCGACCATCCGCTCGCGAAGGAGGCCTCCGCCAAGAATCCGGCTATCGATGCGTTCTGTGACGAGTGCCGCCGCGCCGGCACCTCGCTGGCTGCGCTGGAAACGGCCGAAAAGAAAGGTGTCGATACCGGCATTCGGGTCAAGCATCCGCTCGATCCTTCCTGGGAATTGCCGGTCTATGTCGCGAACTTCGTCCTTATGGACTATGGAACGGGCGCGATTTTCGGCTGCCCTTCGGGCGATCAACGCGACCTCGATTTTGCGCACAAGTATGGCCTGCCGGTCGTGCCTGTTGTCATGCCCGTCGACGGCGACGCTGCAAGCTTCAGCGTTGGCGACGTTGCCTATGATGGCGACGGTGTGATGATCAATTCGCGCTTCCTCGATGGCAAGACCACCGAAGAAGCTTTCGATATCGTCGCCGATCGCCTGTCTTCGGCATCTCTCGGCAATGCGCCACAGGGTGAGCGCAAGGTCAATTTCCGCCTGCGCGACTGGGGCATTTCGCGGCAGCGCTACTGGGGTTGCCCCATTCCGGTCATTCATTGCGACGATTGCGGCGTAATACCGGTTCCGAAAAAGGACCTCCCGGTGAAGCTCCCGGAAGATGTGACGTTCGACCAGCCCGGCAACCCGCTTGATCGCCATCCGACCTGGCGTCACGTGGCGTGCCCCACCTGCGGCAAGGACGCCCGTCGTGAAACCGATACGATGGACACCTTCGTCGATTCCAGCTGGTACTTCACCCGGTTCACGGCACCATGGGAGGGCAAGCCAACGGACCCTCAGGCGGCAAACCGCTGGCTGCCGGTCGATCAATATATCGGCGGCATCGAACACGCGATTCTCCACCTGCTCTATTCGCGATTCTTCACGCGCGCCATGCGCGAGACCGGGCACGTGGATGTGAAGGAACCATTCAAGGGACTGTTCACCCAGGGTATGGTCGTACACGAGACCTACAGCCGCGGATCGGGCATGAGCCGGGAGTGGGTCGCTCCGGCAGACATTCGCATCGAGGAACTTGACGGAAAGCGCAGCGCTTACCTTCTGGCCGGCGGTGAAGAAGTAGCGATCGGCGCGATCGAGAAGATGTCGAAATCAAAGAAGAATGTCGTCGATCCGGATGACATCATCGCCTCTTACGGTGCCGATACGGCGCGCTTCTTCGTTCTCTCCGATTCTCCGCCCGAACGCGACGTCATCTGGTCGGAGGCCGGTGTCGAAGGTGCTCACCGCTTCACCCAGCGACTGTGGCGTCTCCTCTGCGAGGCGGCCGATGGTTTGGCGGGTGTGGAGGCGACTCCGGCTAAAGATGGAGACGCGCTGGCGATTTCACAGATTGCCCACAAGACCTTGAAGGCCGTTCAGAACGACTACGACAGGCTTTGGTTCAACAAGGCTGTCGCGCGTATCTACGAGCTCGTAAACGCACTTGCCGGGCCGCTCACCAAGATCGCCGCAGGTGAGGGTGACATCGCTTACCGCTCTGCCGTTCGAGACGCTGCAGAAATCCTGGTGCAGTTGGTCGCCCCGATGACGCCGCATCTCGCTGAAGAGTGCTGGGTCGTTCTTGGAAAGACCGAGCTGCTCGCCAGGAAATCCTGGCCGTCATACGACGACAAGCTGGTCATGGAAAACGACGTCGTCCTGCCTGTTCAGATCAATGGCAAGAAGCGGGCTGAATTGACAATATCTCGCGACGCAGATCAAAGTGCGGTCAGCGAAAGCGCGCTCGCTCTGGATGAGGTCAAGAGAGTGCTGAACGGTCAAGCGCCTAAGAAGGTCATCGTGGTTCCGCAAAGGATTGTGAACATTGTCGTTTAATATCGCTTCCAAGCTGGCTCGCGGCACGGCTATCGCCGCGATGCTCGCAACCACGGTTCTTCTCGCTTCCTGCCAGGTGCGCCCGCTCTATTCCGAAGGCTCCGGCGTCGCAGGCAAGCTGGCCTCAGTCAGTTTCGCCGAGGCATCCACGCGCATTGAACTGGAGGTTCGAAATCGGCTGATATTCCTCGCTTCACGTGGTGCCGGCGAACCTGATAAAGCCGACTACAAGGTCGAATTCAATGCTCGCTCCAGCGTCATTGACACCTTGCTCGTGGCATCCTCCGATACATCGCGGGCCGGTCGCGCGACTGTCAGCGTAGACTATACGTTGAAGTCCACAAAGGACGGCAGTGTGATCAAGGCAGGAAACCAGTCGGCGACGGCTCTTGTCGATTTTCCCAATCAGGAGTTTGCGAAACTGCGCGCGATCCGCGACGCCGAGGATCGGGCAGCACGTCAGGCCGCCGAGTTCGTGGCAGCAGATATCGCAGCCGCACTCGGCCGCTAGGGAGCGGATGCGTGGCGGAAATCAAATCGCATGAATTCGAAGGATTTCTCGAGAGATCCGCACGCAACTATCGAATCTTTGTCATTTACGGACCAGACCGAGGACTGGTGTCGGAGCGAGCCGGCCTTATCGCGGCGAAAACAGGCGTATCTCTCAATGATCCGTTCTCGCTGATCAAGCTCGACATTGCCGATCTGCAGAAGGATCAGGGCCGGCTTCTCGATGAGGCGGGAGCGATCGGCCTCTTTGGCGGCGAGAAATTGATATGGATCCGTGGCGCCGCCAATGAAAAATATCTCGTCGAACCACTTCAACTTCTGTCCGCCAAGACACTGCAGGACACCTTCCTTATTGTAGAAGCCGGGGATCTGAAGAAGGGCTCGCTTCTGCGAAAATCCGCCGAAGCGGCCCGCAGCATTGCCACCATCCCATGCTATGCGGACGACACGCGCGCGCTCAACGCCCTTGTTGATGCGGAGCTTGCGGCCGCTGGCTTGCGAATATCTCCAGCAGCGCGACAAGCTCTTGTCGACCTGATCGGCGGCGACCGAATTGCGTCCCGCAACGAATTGAAGAAACTGGCGCTCTATTGCCGTGGTTGCGATACCGTCGAGGAGCACCATGTCACGGAGATCATCGGCGATGCGAGTGCCATATCCGTCGATGATGCAGTGGATGCCATCCTGAGCGGCAACACCGGCAACTTTCTCCATGCCATGCAGAAAATCACAGCGTCCAAAACCGCGATCTTTCTTGTTATCCAGGCATGCTTGAAGCAGTTTCAGCTCATTGACGCGATGAAGGCTGAGATGGAGGAGAAGCGCATCCCCGCCACGCAGGTGATGCAGACGCTCGGTCGGCATCTCCATTTCCGAAGAAAACCCATCATGGAGCAGGCACTGCGGGCCTGGTCTACCGACGCCGTAGCGCGTGAAACAAACCGGCTACAGTCGGCCATCCTGCAGACACGCAGACGCCCCTCCTTGGAAGACACGATAGCAATTCAGACGCTGCTCTCGACGACTTTGCAATCCGGCCGCCGATAGAGCGCTACCGTCGCTCGAGGAGACGGCAGATTTCTTCCAGCTGTTCCAAGGACTTATAGGAGATTCGAATCTGGCCGCCCGTCGTTTTGTGATTGATCGTCACGTCGAGACCCAGCGTATCCGATAGGGTTCGCTCGAGAGCCACGGTATCGGAATCCTTCTGGTGATCGCGCTGGTGCGTCCCGAGCTTCGGCTCCGACTGGGCTTTTATGTCGTTCTGCGCCAGCCGCTCTGCGTCGCGAACAGACATACCCTTGGAAACGATGGTGCGAGCAAGCGTCGAGGGATCCGAGGTCGGAACAAGAGCGCGCGCGTGCCCGGCAGACAGGCTGCCTGCCGCAAGCAGATCGCGAACAGGCTCCGGCAGCTTCAGGAGGCGGAGAGAATTCGCCACATGGCTCCGGCTCTTGCCGATAATCTCACCAAGATCGTTCTGCGTGTATCCGTATTCGGCAATCAGCTGCTCGTAGCCGAGCGCCTCTTCGAGGGCATTGAGATCCGAGCGCTGGACATTTTCGACGATCGCTATCTCGAGAGCGGTTTTGTCGTCGACATCGCGGACGATGACCGGAATCTCAATCAGGCCGGCAAGCTGTGCCGCTCTCCAACGTCGTTCTCCGGCTATTATTTCATACTGACCGACTGCAAGTGTCCGGACCACCACCGGTTGGACGATGCCGTGCTGCCGAATGGAGCTTGCGAGATCATGCAGCTCGCCATCATCGAAGAAGCGGCGGGGATTGCGCGGATTGCGGCTGATAAACTCGATGGGAATAAGCCGGTCAGCGCTGACCGGGCGTGTATCGGAATCGACCGGCAACGGTTGATCCATCTCACCGATCAACGCTGCGAGGCCGCGTCCAAGTCTTCTTTTCGAGACATCATCATTCATCGTCAAACCCAATGCTTCCCAACCTACGCTTAGGCCGCCACTCGCTGGCGTTCGCGTTGTATCACTTCAGATGCGAGCTGCAGATATGCCTGACTTCCTGCACACTTCAGATCGTAGAGTATCGCGGGCTTGCCGTAAGACGGCGCCTCCGAGACCCTGACGTTGCGCGGTATCAATGTATGATACACCTTCTCGCCCAGATGCGTTCGAACATCGTTGACGACCTGTTGCGCCAGATTGTTTCTGGCATCGAACATCGTCAGAACGATGCCCTGAATATCCAGCCCCGGATTCACGCTGCGACGAACCTGATCGACCGTCTCCAGAAGCTGGCTGAGCCCCTCGAGGGCAAAAAATTCGCACTGCAAAGGCACAAGGACCGAATGCGCCGCGGCCATCGCATTCATTGTCAGAAGATTGAACGACGGAGGGCAATCGACAAGGATGTAGGAAAAGCGAAACGCATTTTCCTGCGCGAGGGCTTTCTTAAGCTTGAAAACCCGATCGCCTTGCTGCGCAATTTCCATCTCTATCCCCAACAGGTCCATCGTCGACGGGACGATAAAGAGGTTGGGGACGGCGGTCTCCTGAACGACATCCAAGATGTCTTGGTTTCCGACAAGCAAATCATACGAAGACAGCTTGCGATGCTTGCGTTCGATTCCAAGCCCCGTACTCGCGTTTCCCTGCGGATCAAGGTCGACAATCAGAACTCGTTCACCAATTGCAGCCAAGGCAGTCGCAAGATTGATGGCCGTCGTTGTTTTGCCAACGCCGCCCTTTTGATTTGCAATGGTAATAATTCGATTTCGTGCACCAACCATTGTCGCAATACCGATCTGTTAAACCAAACGCTGGAGATTGGAGATCTCCAGCACGACCGAGTCCGTCTCGACAGCGCTCTTATGTTCTAACAGATCGAAATTCCAGCGACTACGCGCTTTGTCAATTTCGAAACGATAATCCCGGCCTTTATGAAGGTAGGCGCGCAGGTTTCCGTTCCTGAGCACCCAGGGTTCGATAAAGTCAAGAAGCACGCCCAATTCCGCCAGGGCACGGGCCGATACGAAATCAGCCGCGTCTATGGCAGACGGCGCGTCCTCGATTCGAATCGGATGCACAGATCCACGCGCCCCGGTTTCTCTCAACGCTGTTCGCAGGAATGCCGCCTTCTTGTGATTGCTCTCGACCAGATGCACCCATCCAGCTTGAGATTCGGCAAGAAGGATCGCCGTGACAACGCCTGGGAAGCCGCCACCACTCCCGAGGTCGATCCAGGTCTTGGCCGCGGGTTGGAGCTGGAATATCTGTGCGCTATCAGCAACGTGCCGCCGCCAAGCGTCCTCGATCGTCGAGGGTGCGGTCAGATTGATGGTCCTTGCCCATTTCTGGAACAGGGAGACAAAGTGTTCAAGGCGCTGCTGTGTTTCACGTGAAACACGTCGGCCGTTCAAATCCATGGCGGGACTCTCAAATCGTGTATTGAAATAGCTAGGCGGCGGCCTCGCCCCGCCTCAGATGAACGAGAAGCAAGGAAATTGCCGCAGGCGTCATGCCGTCAACCTTCGCGGCCTGGGCCACATCATAGGGCCGAACGGTGCTCAGCTTGTGCTTGAGTTCGTTCGATAGACCCGACAACCCAGCGAAATCGAAGTCCGCAGGGATCACGCGACGCTCGTCACGCTTGATATGTGCGACGTCAACCTGCTGGCGTTGCATATAGACGGCGTAGTTAGCCTCGATCTCCAAAGCTTCCCCCACACGGCCAGCAACCGCATTGAGCTGTGGCCAAATCCTCTTCAGGTCGTCGAGCGTGATGTCGGGATAGGACAATAGGTCATAGGCATTCCGACGCTGACCGTCCTGGTTCAGCTTGAGCCCTGACCGCCCTGCCTCATTGGGCGTCACCGTCAATGAAGACAACAGATCCCGGCCAGTGTCCAGCGCCTGGCTATACTGACCGAACCTGCTGGACCGCTCGCCAGAGGCAAGGCCGATCTCTATCGCCAACGGCGTCAGCCTGACATCGGCATTGTCCGCACGCAGCGATAACCGATACTCTGCTCGCGACGTAAACATGCGGTATGGCTCTGCCACACCCCGTGACGTAAGATCGTCGATCATAACGCCTATATACGATTCCGTGCGGCTGAAGCGAACTGCCTCGGCACCGCCGGCAAGCCGCGCTGCGTTGACGCCAGCAACCAGTCCCTGTGCTGCCGCTTCCTCGTAACCGGTCGTGCCGTTGATCTGCCCGGCAAGAAACAGTCCTCTTAGTTTTTTCACTTCCAGCGAGGGCTTCAACTCTCGGGGGTCGACGTGGTCGTACTCGATCGCATACCCCGGATGCAAAATTTGAACGCGCTCCAGACCGGGTATGGTATGGATGAACGCTTCCTGTATCTCCGCGGGCAACGACGTGGAAATGCCGTTTGGATAGACCGTATCGTCATCCAGACCCTCGGGTTCCAAGAAGATCTGGTGGCCATCACGTTCGCCAAACTTGACCAGCTTATCTTCAATTGATGGGCAGTAGCGTGGTCCCACGCCCTCGATCTGCCCGGAATACATTGCAGATAGCTTAAGGTTGTCGACGATAATGCGATGGGTAGAATCCGTCGTGCGGGTCACACCGCATTCGATTTGCGGATTTGAAATCCGGTCGGTCATGAATGAGAAGGGTATCGGTTGATCATCGGCACCCTGCCGCCCCACTGCGGCCCAGTCGATGGTCCTGCCGCTCAGCCGGGCAGGGGTGCCCGTCTTCAGACGCCCAAGCTGCAGGCCAAGTCCAAGCAGCGTCTGCGACAGGCCGATGGACGGCTCTTCTCCGGCGCGTCCCGCAGGTATCTTCTTGTCACCGATATGGATGAGACCGCGCAGAAATGTACCCGTGGTCAGGACCACCGAGCCGCATGGAAGAATCCGGCTATCTTTCATGACAACCGCTGCAACTCGACCGTCCATAATAGACAGATCAAAAGCATCGCCTTCGACAATCGTGAGATTCGGGATCGCTTCGATTTCCGCACGCATGGCCAGCCGATAGAGCTTCCGATCAGCCTGCGTCCTTGGCCCCCGGACAGCAGGGCCCTTCTTGCGATTGAGCATGCGGAATTGAATGCCGCCGGCATCAGCGACGCGGCCCATTAGCCCGTCCAGGGCATCGATCTCACGGACAAGATGGCCCTTGCCCAGACCACCAATGGCGGGGTTGCAGGACATCACGCCGATTGTATCTCTCTTGTGCGTGACCAACGCCGTGTTGGCACCCAGGCGCGCTGCTGCTGCTGCCGCCTCGCAACCCGCGTGTCCGCCACCGATAACGATGACATCAAACCGAGAAGTATCCATTCCAAAGCTCCTGAGATCGCTCGGTGATGAGTGAAGTCGGTAAACGAGTCAAGGTGTTTCACGTGAAACCGTCAATTTCTGACAATCCCGCGTGTTTCACGTGAATCATTTCCCTATGCAGAACTCTCCGAATATAACATCAAGCAGATTCTCGACATCGATACGGCCGGTCACCCTCCCGAGGGCGTCCGCGGCTGCGCGCAGTTCTTCAGCCCTGAGGTCCAACCCACGGTCAGAAGCCAACAGGGCGGCTCGAACAGCCTTCAAACATTCCGCAAGCGAATCCCTGTGTCGCGCCCTGGTTGGAATGGCCATCGACTGCGGATGCACCTTGGCCTTCAACCGATCGGAAATCAGCGCTCTGAGCTGATCCAGGCCGGCCCCACTCTCTGTCGATACCGTAAGGTCGTACGCGCTGTCGCTCCTCTGCGGCAGATCGGATTTGGTTCCGATCCACAGTGCACCCGCCGGCAGTCTCGCCATTGTTGGATAGGCCGATGAGTCCTCGAGAAATAGAACCAGATCGGCCTCGCTGATGGCGATCCTGGCGCGGCGCACCCCCTCGCGTTCCACAACCTCATCGGTCTCCCGGAGCCCGGCGGTGTCAAATAGCCTTACCAGAAACCCGTCAATGTCGAGGTCCGTGCTCAAAACGTCGCGCGTTGTGCCGGCGATGCCGGTGACGATTGCAACGTCACGACGGACCAGCGCGTTCATCAGACTTGATTTGCCTGCATTGGGTTCGCCGGCAATAACGACCTTGAACCCATCTCGAATGATCTCGCCTTGGACGCTCTGACCCAGATGCTGCTCGATCTCCTCGGCGAGTCTGCTCATATCCGCCCAGACCTGATCCGATACGGAGCCCGGCACGTCGTCCTCGTCGGGAAAATCGAGCTCGGCCTCAACAAGAGCGCGGCCGCGTATGAGGCGGTCGGACCAGGACGAATAGAGAGCAGACAGACCGCCGGAGCTATGCTCCAGCGCAAGCCGTCGTTGCATCTCCGTCTCGGCCGAAATGAGGTCAGCCAGCCCCTCTATCTCCAGCAGATCGAGCTTGCCATTCTCGAAGGCGCGGCGGGAGAACTCTCCCGCCATCGCCTGGCGGAGGCCGGGGAACGACCCAAGCTCGGTATAGAGAGCCTCAACTACCGCACGCCCGCCATGAATGTGGAGTTCCAGGACATCCTCGCCGGTAAACGAATGAGGGGCGGGGAAGAACAGGACAAGCGCCTTGTCGAGCATCAGACCGTTACGTGTTCGAATCGTTCTCAGATAGGCTTGTCTGGGATTGAGAGCGCCGCCGACCATATCGCTGGCAACACCCCGCGCCGCGGGGCCGCTCAACCGAACGACGGCGACGCCAGATGGCACCGCACCACTGGACAGAGCGTAGATTGTATGGCGTGGCTCAATCACTGTTGCACACTTACCTGTTTGGTTCGTTCCCGAATCGATCGGCGCATGGTCAGGGCAATATGGTCTGTACCACATCGATTGGAATGCCCGAAAACCAGGTCAATTGCGGCCTATAAACGACAAAGCCGGCCACAGCTGTGACCGGCTTTATAGGTTGAATCCGGCTAATAATTAGGTATTCATCGACTCGAAGAAATCCGGGTTGCTCTTCGTCTGCTTCAGTTTGTCGATGAGGAATTCGATCGCATCCGTCGTGCCCATCGGCGCCAGGATACGACGCAGCACGAAGATCTTCTGCAGATCCTGCCGTGGAACCAGAAGATCCTCCTTGCGCGTTCCGGACTTGAGGATGTCCATTGCCGGGAAGATGCGCTTGTCGGCCACCTTGCGGTCGAGGACGATTTCCGAGTTGCCGGTACCCTTGAATTCTTCAAAGATAACTTCGTCCATGCGGCTGCCGGTGTCGATCAACGCGGTGGCGATAATCGTCAAGGAACCACCTTCCTCGATATTGCGGGCAGCGCCGAAGAAGCGCTTCGGGCGCTGCAACGCGTTCGCGTCAACACCGCCGGTCAAGACCT
Organism: Rhizobium sp. 05L419; assembly: GCF_056397845.1. Classification (NCBI taxonomy): domain Bacteria; kingdom Pseudomonadati; phylum Pseudomonadota; class Alphaproteobacteria; order Hyphomicrobiales; family Rhizobiaceae; genus Rhizobium; species Rhizobium sp. 05L419. The sequence continues at coordinate 64,049 of NZ_JBFTOF010000019.1, read as the reverse complement.
TGCCGGAGGAGGGGACAACCGTGTTGTAGGCGCGACCAAGACGCGTGATCGAGTCGAGAAGAATAACCACGTCTCTCCCATGCTCGACCAGACGCTTGGCTTTTTCGATCACGATTTCGGCAACCTGAACGTGGCGAACTGCGGGTTCGTCGAAGGTCGACGAGACGACCTCTCCGCGAACGGAACGCTGCATGTCCGTCACTTCTTCCGGGCGCTCGTCGATCAGGAGAACAATGAGATAACACTCTGGATGGTTTGCGGTGATCGAATGCGCGATGTTCTGCAGCAGCACCGTCTTGCCGGTGCGCGGCGGAGCGACGATCAAGCCACGCTGTCCCTTGCCGAGCGGCGCAACGAGATCGATCACACGCGGCGACAGATCCTTCGTCGTCGGGACATCCAGCTCCATCTTGAAGCGCTCGTTCGGGTAGAGCGGCGTCAGATTGTCGAAATGAACCTTGTGCCTGATCTTCTCGGGATCGTCGAAATTGATCGTATTGACCTTCAGCAGCGCAAAGTAGCGTTCGCCTTCCTTGGGACCGCGAATTGGGCCTTCCACGGTGTCGCCCGTCTTCAGCGAAAAGCGGCGAATCTGCGAAGGGGAAATATAGATATCGTCCGGGCCGGGCAGATAGTTGGCGTTCGCGGAGCGAAGGAAGCCGAAACCATCCTGAAGCACCTCGACAACGCCTTCGCCGATAATTTCGACATCCTGGCTGGCAAGCACTTTCAAAATCGCAAACATCAGCTCCTGTTTGCGCATCGTGCTCGCGTTTTCGACCTCGAGCGATTCGGCAAATGCCAGCAGATCCGTCGGGGATTTACTCTTAAGTTCCTGAAGCTTCATTTCAGCCATGAAGTGACCAATACTCTATATTTTGGAGGGGAAAGGCGATGTCGAGGCAGTAACCGGTCCTGCGAAAGAGCCGCAGACGATCGAACTTTACATACATGCCACAAGGATGAGGTGCGGGGAAAATAGCGAGTAAGGTCAGTCCCTGCAAGAGGGCAGCTTAAAATGAAATGAATTTAACCTCCTCACGCCGGCGTATCAGAATGGCTTCACGACAACGAGGATGACGATGGCGATCATCAGGACCGTCGGCGCCTCGTTCATGAACCGCCAATAACGCGCGGAACGCCGATTTTCGTCGCGTTCAAAGGCTTTTGCCGCACGGCTGAAGAAGACATGGACTCCGGTCATCAGCACGACAAGCCCGATCTTGGCGTGCAACCACCCGCCCTGAAAACCATAGACCGACCAGGCGAGGTAGAGGCCAAGGATCCAGCTCAGCATCATCGCCGGGTTCATGATGACCTTGAGAAGCCTTCGCTCCATCACCTTGAACGTTTCCGATTGGATCGACCCCGGTTCAGCATCGGTGTGGTAGATGAACAGCCGCGGCATGTAGAAAAGCCCCGCCATCCAGGAGATAACCGCGATGATATGAAGCGCTTTGACCCAAAGGTAGAGCGTATCCGGGTTCCAGGCAAAAAGACCGACTGCCAGAAGCCCGAAACAGACAATCGCCAGAAACGCACGGCGACGCGCATAGGCCCCGGGCTTTTCGTCAATCTGCCGTCCCATCCTCAGGATCTCCCGCCGCGAACACGTTCGACCAGAAGCCTTACGTTCTCCGGATCGGCCTGCGGCGTAATCCCATGGCCAAGATTGAAGATCAGAGGCCCATTGCCGAGCCGCTGAAGAATGTCGTCGATACCATCCTCAAGGGCAACACCACCTGCAACCACCCGCATCGGATCGAGATTGCCTTGAACCGGCCCGTCCTTCTGCAACTCGACGGCAAAGTCGAGCGGCACGGACCAATCGAGACCGATCGCGTCCGCATCCGTCCTTTTCCGGTAATCCTTCAGGAGATATCCAGCGCCCTTCGCAAAGGCGATGATACGAGCCTTCGGCCGGCGCTCCCGGATCGACGCAATCATCCGAGCGACCGGCTTCACGGCGAAAGCAGAAAACTCGCGCTCCCCAAGCACGCCTGCCCAGGAATCGAAAATCTGGACCGCATCGGCACCGGCATCGATCTGCGCAACCAGATAGTCAGCCGATATGTCGGCGAGCAACATCAGCAGCGCTTCGAACGCTTTGGGGTATTTATACGCGAAAAGCCGTGCGGGCGCCTGATCCGGCGTTCCGTGCCCGGCGATCATATAGGTCGCAACGGTCCAGGGAGCGCCACAGAAGCCTAGCAGCGTGGTAGCCGCTGGCAGTTCCCGCCGCAACCGCCCAACCGTCTCCAGCACCGGTCCAAGGTGCTGGAGGACCCCATCGGTATCAAGATCGCCTATCCCATCTGCATCGATCGGATCCATCTCCGGCCCATGGCCCTCCGTGAAACGCACATTTCGCTTCAATGCATCCGGGATGACGAGAATATCCGAAAACAGGATGGCAGCGTCAAAGCCATATCGACGAATCGGCTGCAGCGTGACCTCGACGGCATAGTCGGGCGTGTAGCAGAGATCGAGGAAGCTGCCTGCCTTGGCTCTCGTCTGTCGATACTCGGGAAGATATCGCCCGGCCTGTCGCATCAACCAGATCGGGGGAGGCGTAACTGTCTCGCCTTCCAAAACCCGCATTATCGTCCGACGCGTATCGCTCAAGCGCTTCTTCCCTTAAAAAATATAAAAGATATCTAAAAGGTTTCTATTTCTTAGAGTCGGTGACTATCAAGGATTAAAATCCATCCACGCCCGACGCCAATTGTCACGCCCAAGCCGAACGCACTGGACAAAAAACCACTGTTTTGCCGAAAAATCGTGGACAAGGAAAAAACAGCAAATGATTTCATCACGATGCGGCCCCGCCTGTTGCCACGCCGTCTGTGGAAAACCTGTGGGCTTTGTCCTGTGAACGCACCGCTGTCCACAGAAGCAACAGCCCAGTGCCGAAGCCATCCCAAAAACTCGAAATGTGGAAAACCAGGCACGTTTTCCCTTGCCTTACCCGCCGCCGGTCTCGTAGCTCTCCGTCATCCAGTSTTTTCAACAGGCAGCGGAAAATAGCGTGGAGAACAGRACGAACTTCTTCCATCTGCATCTGATTTCTGACTCRACCGGYGAGACTCTGATCTCCGCTGGTCGGGCGGCTTCGGCACAATTCAAGTCCGCGCAATCCATCGAGCATGTTTACCCCCTCATCCGAAATCGAAAGCAACTGCTGAGCGTGCTGCAGGCGATCGACAGCGAACCGGGCATTGTACTCTACACGATTGTCGATCGGGAACTCGCCACGCTTATCAATGAGCGCTGTGCGGAGATGGGCGTGGCGTCGGTCAATGTGCTGGAGCCGGTCATCAATGCATTCCAGATCTATCTCGGCGCGCCATCACGCCGGCGCGTCGGGGCCCAGCATGTGATGAATGCCGGGTACTTCGCGCGCATCGAGGCCCTGAATTTTACAATGGACCACGACGATGGTCAGATGCCCGATGACTATAACGACGCCGATGTCATCATCATCGGTATCAGCCGTACATCCAAGACTCCGACGAGCATCTATCTCGCCAACCGCGGCATCAAGACAGCCAACATACCGGTCGTCTACGGCGTCCCGCTTCCCGACAGTCTGTTCTCGGCAACGAAGCCGCTGATCGTGTGCCTGATTGCCACGACGGACCGTATTTCGCAGGTGCGCGAAAACCGGGTCCTTGGTGCCACACCCGGCTTTGACCGGGGGGACTATACCGATCGCGCCGCGATATCAGAGGAACTCAAATATGCGCGGTCTCTTTGTGCACGTCACAACTGGCCGCTGATCGACGTCACCCGACGCTCCATCGAAGAGACGGCAGCGGCGATCGTTGCTCTCCGCCCGAAGCTGCGGTAAGCGCTGCAGCATCATTTGCCCCGAGGCCACCATGATCCCCAAGCTCATTCTCGCATCTTCCAGCCCGTTCCGTCGCATGCTGATGCAAAATGCCGGCCTTTCGTTCGAAGCCCATCCTGCCAAGCTCGATGAGCGGCTGATCGAAGCGCCGCTGGAGCGGGAGGGAGCAACACCCGATGCTATCGCACTCGTCCTTGCCAAGGCCAAAGCCCGAGAGGTGAGCGACCGCTTTGGCGATGCGTTGATCATCGGTTCGGATCAAACCATGTCTCTGGCAGGGCGGACCTTTCACAAGCCCCGGAACATGGACGATGCCGCAAATCATCTGACACAACTTTCGGCAAAGGCTCATCGGCTGAACAGTGCGGTGGCGCTCGCCTACAACGGCGACATAATCTGGGAGCATGTGTCCCACGCCGAGCTAACGATGCGGCCGCTCAGCGCCGACTTTATCGACCGTCATCTCAAGCGCGTCGGGGAGCGAGCCCTGAGCAGTGTCGGTGCCTATCAGCTCGAAGGGGAGGGGCTACAATTGTTTTCCAAAATCGATGGAGACTATTTCACTATACTGGGGCTGCCCATGCTGCCGCTTCTGGAAAAATTGAGAGCGCTCGGTGCGATCGATGGATGATTCACGTGAAACATTCGCGCCGAAAGCCTTCGTGACGGGCTTTCCCGTCAGGCACTCTCGGTCCCCTCTCATCCACGGCTATTGGCTGAAGACGCTCGGTCTGCCCGGAAGCTACCGGGCCCACGAGGTGACGCCGGACGACTTTCCCGCATTCATTGGCGCATTGAAGCGGCAGGAATCCGGCTTTGTTGGCGGAAACGTCACGATTCCGCACAAAGAGATGGCCTTCAAGCTCGCGGACCAGCCGGATGAATTGTCAGGCGAACTAGGCGCCTCGAACACGCTCTGGATCGAGGACGGCAAGCTCAAGGCAACAAATACCGACGGGCAAGGCTTCACCGCAAATCTCGACGAGCGCCACCCCGGCTGGGACAAAGCGCGTTGCGCTGTTGTCCTTGGAGCGGGCGGCGCAAGCCGCGCGGTTGTCCAGGCGGTGCGTGACCGCGGATTCAAGGAAATACATCTGGTCAACCGAACGATCGATCGGGCAAGGGAACTGGCGGATCGCTTCGGGGCAACTGTACGCGCTCACCCCATGGGCGAGCTCACCGATGTCATGAAAGATGCCGGTCTCTTCATCAATACCACATCGCTCGGGATGGATGGCGATGAAGCCCCACGGATCGACTTCTCCCCATTGCTGCCGAACGCCGTTGTGACCGATATCGTCTACATCCCGTTGAAGACGCCGATTTTGGCGCAGGCGCAAGAACAGGGCTTTGCAACGGTCGACGGCCTTGGCATGCTTCTGCACCAGGCTGTCCCGGGATTCGAGAAATGGTTCGGGCAACGGCCGGTCGTTACCCAGGATCTTCGTTCATTGATCATCGCCGATATGGAACACCATTGATGCTGCGGATTGGACTCACCGGCTCGATTGGAATGGGCAAGTCGACGATGGCAAAGCTGTTTGCCGAAGCGGGCCTTCCGGTGAACGATGCCGATGCGGTGGTTCACGATCTCTATTCGGGCGAGGCAGCACCGTTCGTCGACGCCGTCTTTCCCGGGACCATGAGGGAGGGCGCGGTGGATCGGCAGGAGCTAGCCCGCCAACTCGCCCTGAGACCCGACGGTTTCAAGCAGCTTGAATCGATCGTCCACCCGCTCGTCCGACAGCGTGAGGTGGAGTTCATCGAGCGCGAACGGGCGAAGGGTACGGAGATGGTGATCCTCGATATTCCGCTGCTTTTCGAAAGCGGCGCGGAAAAAAGGGTGGATGCTATCGTGGTAGCAAGCTGCGATCCACAGATTCAGCGGCAGCGGGTGCTTGCGCGACCGAACATGACGGAAGACAAATTCAACATGATTCTCTCGCGCCAGACCCCGGATGCCGAAAAACGCGCGCGGGCCGATTATGTGATTGATACCGGACATAGCATCGACATGGCGAGGCAGCGGGTCGCAGAGATCGTCTCGGACCTGAAGCGGCGACTTGCCGACGGAGAATTCGCCAATGCGTGAGATCATCTTCGATACGGAAACCACTGGCCTGGACAACCGCATCGATCGCATCATCGAGATCGGGGGCATTGAGCTTTTCAATCATTTCCCGACCGGCAGGACGCTGCATATCTATATCAACCCGGGCGACCAGAAGGTTCATCCGGATGCATTGGCGGTGCACGGCATAACCGATGAATTTCTGAAGGACAAACGCCCCTTCGCTGAGGTCGCGCAAGAGATTTTGGATTTCTTCGGCGACGGTAAGTGGATCGCCCACAATGCCACGTTCGATATGGGTTTCATCAATTCGGAACTCGCCCGCGTCGGCCTGCCGTCCATATTGCCCGAGCACGTGACCGATACGCTCTCGCTTGCGCGTCGCAAGAACCCGATGGGGCCGAATTCGCTCGATGCGCTCTGCCGCCGCTATGGGATCGACAATTCGCACCGCACGAAACACGGCGCGCTTCTCGACTCCGAACTCTTGGCCGAAGTCTACATCGAAATGATCGGCGGCCGTCAGACGGCACTTGGTCTCGGTACGTCTCAAAACAACGGTGCGTCTCAGCGCAATGACGATGCTGAAGACATCGTCCTGGTGGCGCTTGAGCGACCGCGCCCATTGGCACCGCGCCTCAGCGCGTTGGAAGAACAGGCGCACGATGCGCTGATCTCCAAACTCGGCCAGAAAGGGATTTGGGCAAGATACGATCGCCCAAACTAAAATGCCCGGGACAAACCCGGGCATGTCATTGCATTCAGCGGAGAAACGATCAGTTCGTCTGAACCTTGGCGCGGGCCTGCTCTTCGGCGACGCGCTGCGCGAACATCTGTGAGAAATCGATCGGGTCGATCATCAGGGGCGGGAAGCCGCCATTGCGCGTGACGTCGGCGATGATCTGGCGCGCGAACGGGAAAAGCATGCGCGGGCACTCGATAAAGAGAACCGGGAGCATGTGCTCTTGCGGGAAACCCGCGATCCGGAAGACGCCGCCGTAGACCAGCTCGGCCTGGAATACCGTCTTGTCGCCATCCTTGGCTTCGGCGGTGAGCGAAAGAACGACGTCGAAATCCGTGTCGGAGAGCGGATTGGCGTTGACGTTGACGTTGATATTGATGGCCGGGGCCTTGTCGCGAGCTTGCAGTGAACGCGGAGCACCCGGATTTTCGAAGGAGAGATCCTTCGTGTACTGAGCAAGGATGGTAAGGCTCGGGCTCGTCGCACCGTTGTTGTTGTCTTCGCTGGCCATTGGCTTTTCCTCGAGGAATTTGGATGGTGCCGCATCTATCATTTCACAGATGTCGTTACAACCCTGGGCCAGTGGGCCCAAACGGACCACAAAACCTCATCTGCCACTTCATTCACCCAGGTTTTTACCGGACCAGGGAGAGTGGCCTCCCGGGTCGCGCCGGTAATCGTCCTCGTCAAGGTCGACGACCTTGGCGCCGTCGTTGCCAGAGGCCGGTCGCGCCGACGCCCTGGAGCTCCCGGCGGTCCCAACGACCACGAAGCGGCTGCTGACGTAGCGCCACGCAAGATCGCGTACTGCAGGAATGAAGATCAAAAGGGCGATGATGTCGGTTATGAAGCCGGGAATGATCAGCAACAGCGAGGCGATCACCAACATGGCGGGACGCAAGAGTTCGCGACCCGGCATGGCGCCGCTCTGACCTTCCGCCGACATCCGACGCAGGATGCCGATGCCCTGGCGCCGCAGCAACATCATTCCGACAACGAAGCTCAGCATGACAAGCGCGAGCGTCGCCCAGAGCCCGATCGCCTTCCCGACGAGCACAAACCCCGCGATCTCGGCGAGCGGCATCAGCAACAGGAAACCAGGCAACATGGTGAGGCGCATTGTATCTTTCCGGCAGTGACCGGACTCCGTTAACATGAACCGCTTTGGCGGACCCATTTGAATCATCTGTCTATGCAGACTATATGGGTATACAAATCAGAGAAGTTAAAGGCGGTTGCGGCGGGATATGGGTTCAAACGACTTCATCACATTGTTTTTTCTTGTGGCGGCGGTGCTGATTTTTCTTCAGCTACGCAGCGTGCTCGGTCGTCGGACGGGAAATGAGAAGCCGCCGCGTGATCTCTATACGCCGCGTGACGCCGCCGGTCCCGAAACGCCGGATGCCGGCAAGGTGGTCACGCTGCCGCGGCGCGATGTTGCGGTTGAGGAAGAAGATCGCTTTGCGGCAATCGATGCCTTTGCTCCGGCAGGCACGCCTTTGAACAATTCGCTCCGCGAGATGACCAAGGCGGATGCCTCGTTCGATCCCAAGGAGTTCGTCAACGGCGCGCGCATGGCCTATGAGATGATCGTGATGGCGTTTGCCGATGGCGACCGCAAGACGCTCAAGAACCTCCTGTCTCGCGAAGTCTACGACGGCTTCGATGCTGCAATTGCTGATCGCGAAGCCAAGGGCGAGAAGGTCAAGTCGACCTTCGTCGGCATCGAGAAGGCGGAGATCAAGAACGTTGAGGTAAAGGCTAGCGAAGCGCAGATCACGGTGCGCATCCTCAGCCAACTGATCTCGGCGACCTACGACAAGGAAGACAAGCTGGTCGACGGGGACGCGGAAAATGTGGCGGAGGTCAACGATCTTTGGACGTTTGCCCGCGATACGCGCTCGCGCGACCCGAACTGGAAACTCGTGGCTACCGAATCGGAACATGAGTGAAACTACCCAGGGCTTTGCCCTTCAAGCGATAAGCTTCGATGAGTTGGAAGGCTGGAAGGATGAAAATCCCTCCGGCCTTTTTGAAGCGATGGAGGCTTGCCGCCGTCACATCGAGGACGCAAAGCCCTATAGGACAGGATCGCTGGGGCTGACTGCGGACGATCTTCTGGAACTTCTGGCAGCGGCGCGAGATTTCAATCCCGTGTCCGCCTCAAGCGCACGCGCGTTTTTCGAGACGCACTGTCGGCCTTTTCGTATCCGTCGCAAGGACGGAAATCCCGGTTTCGTCACCGCGTTCTATGAGCCGGAAATCGCCGTCGCGGCGGCACCCGATAAGGAATATCGCTTTCCTTTCTACCGTCGCCCCGAAGATCTGATCGACCTGGACGACGGCAATCGTCCTCAGACGATTGATGCGACTTATGTTTTCGGGATGCAGAGAAGCGACGGGATCGGCCTTTGTCCCGACCGCCGGGATATCGATCGGGGTGCACTGAATGGCCGGGGATTGGAGATCGCCTGGGCAAAATCGAAGGTCGATGTCTTCTTCGTTCACGTCCAGGGTGCCGCCCGCTTGCGCTACCGGGATGGCCGATTGGGCCGTATCACCTATGCGGCCAAGGCCGGACATCCGTTTTCGGCAATCGGCAAGCTGCTGATCGATCACGGCGAGATCGATCGTGCCGATATCTCGATGCAGTCCATTCGCCGTTGGCTGGCCGCACATCCGGATCGCATCGATGAGGTGCTGTGGCACAACAGGTCCTATATCTTCTTCCGCGAGGTACCTTTCGGCGATGCTCATGCCGGGCCGATCGCGGCGGCAAAGGTGCCCCTGATTGCAGGCCGCTCGCTTGCGGTCGATCGCATGATCCATACGTTTGGCTACCCTTTCTTCATCCGCTCCGAAAATCTCGTTCATCTCGATCAGGGAAAGCCATTCCAACGTCTGATGCTGGCGCTGGATACGGGCTCGGCGATTGTCGGTCCCGCACGCGGTGATATATTCACCGGATCGGGTGACGAAGCCGGCGAGCTGGCAGGCACGGTACGCCATGATGCCGATTTCGTCATTCTGGTCCCGAACAACGCCGCGGCGAGGTTCGCTTGATGGCGAAGGACCGCAAGCTCAGCACCGACGAGAGAATTCTCTGGGGCAAGGTGGCACGCAGCACGCGGCCCATGCCAGGCAATCAGGATGTCTTGAGCGAACTCGACGCATTTCTGATCGAAGCCGAAAGCGTCGCCGCGGCGGTCGAAAAAGGAAAAAGCGGCATCACGCCGGGCGATGACGTCGGGTCACAGACGGGCGCCCCCGCCGCTCCCAAGTCGCCCTCGGGCGTTCATCATCCCTTCGAGCGTCCGGTCAAACGCAAGATCGCCAAGGGTCGGCTCGCCCTTGAGGCACGCATCGACCTGCACGGCCTCGTCCAGAGCGAAGCCCATCTCATGCTGTTGGAATTCCTGCTCCGCGCGCACGAGCGCGGTATGCGCCATGTTCTCGTCATAACGGGCAAGGGCAGTTCGCTCGGGAGCGAAGGGGCGCTGAAACGTGCCGTCCCGCTCTGGTTCTCGAAGCCGGAATTTCGTTATCTCATCTCGTCTTACGAGACGGCCGCGCAACACCATGGCGGGGAGGGTGCGTTGTATATCAGGCTCTCGCGCCGCCCCGGCGACAGATCATGACACCGTTCGGCGAAGCCATCCGCCGGTTGAGGCAGCGAAAGGGCGTGTCGCAAAAAGACATGGCGGCCGCTCTCCATGTCTCTCCCGCCTATCTCTCAGCGCTTGAGCACGGAAAGCGCGGACTGCCGACCTTCGATTTGCTTCAGCGCATTGCCGGTTACTTCAACATCATCTGGGACGAGGCGGAGGAACTGTTCCTGCTCGCCCGTTTTTCCGACCCGCGGGTCGTCATCGATACCTCCGGTTTGGCTGCGGAATACACCACCTTTGCCAACCGTCTGGCGGGGTGCATCCGTGATCTGGACCGGACCACTTTGGCAAAACTCTCGGAGCTTATCGAGAATGCCGAGAAAGCCGACGGAAAACGGTCATAATCCCCTGTTTAATGCTTTCGCAGAGGGCGTTGGCATTGGGAACTGGGACTAAAAACCCTATATTCTGAGGTAAATATAGCCGGTGATTCGCAAGGCTCGCCATGGCTCTGACAACAGGGAAATTCTCGACAATATGACCGATACACCCGCGACGGAAAACGGCGTTAGTACCGAATATGGCGCAGACTCCATCAAGGTTCTGAAGGGCCTCGATGCCGTGCGTAAACGGCCGGGCATGTACATCGGCGATACCGACGATGGCTCCGGCCTTCATCACATGGTTTACGAAGTCGTTGACAACGCCATTGACGAAGCGCTGGCAGGTCATGCCGATATCGTCACGGTGACACTGAACCCGGATGGGTCGGTGACCGTGACGGACAACGGCCGCGGAATTCCGACGGACATTCATACCGGTGAGGGTGTTTCAGCTGCCGAAGTCATCATGACCCAGCTGCATGCCGGCGGCAAGTTCGACCAGAATTCCTACAAGGTATCGGGCGGTCTGCACGGCGTCGGTGTTTCGGTCGTCAACGCGCTGTCGGTGTGGCTGAAGCTCAAGATCCGGCGTCAGGGCAAGGTCCATGAGATGAGCTTTACCCATGGCGTCGCGGATGCGCCGCTGAAGGCCATCGGCGATTCGGGGGGAGAGACCGGCACTGAAGTCAGCTTCATGCCAAGCTCCGGTACCTTCACCATGATTGAATTCGACTTTGGAACGCTGGAGCACCGCCTGCGCGAGCTCGCCTTCCTGAACTCGGGTGTCCGGATTGTGTTGACCGACAAAAGGCATTCCGACGTAAGGCAGGAGGAGTTGCTATACGACGGCGGCCTGGAAGCTTTCGTGTCCTATCTCGACCGCGCCAAGAAGCCGCTTGTCGACAAGCCTGTTGCGATCCACGGGGAAAAGGACGGTATCACGGTCGAGGTGGCGATGTGGTGGAACGACAGCTACCACGAGAACGTGCTGTGCTTCACCAATAACATCCCCCAGCGCGACGGCGGCACGCACATGGCCGGCTTCCGCGCGGCCCTGACGCGCCAGATCACCTCCTATGCGGATACCTCTGGGATTACCAAGAGGGAAAAAGTCTCGCTCACGGGCGACGACTGCCGCGAAGGCCTGACAGCCGTGCTTTCCGTCAAGGTGCCGGATCCGAAGTTCTCCTCGCAGACGAAGGACAAGCTGGTTTCTTCCGAAGTTCGCCCGGTCGTCGAAAATCTCGTCAGCGAAGCGCTGAGCACCTGGCTGGAAGAACATCCGACCGAAGCGAAGGTTCTGGTCGGCAAGGTTGTCGAAGCTGCCGCTGCCCGCGAAGCGGCCCGCAAGGCGCGAGAACTGACGCGCCGCAAGGGCGCCCTCGACATCGCTTCGCTGCCAGGCAAGCTCGCCGACTGCTCGGAGCGCGACCCGTCCAAATCCGAAGTCTTCCTCGTCGAGGGCGATTCGGCAGGCGGTTCGGCCAAGCAGGGGCGTTCACGCGAAAACCAGGCGATCCTGCCGCTGCGCGGCAAAATCCTCAACGTCGAGCGCGCCCGCTTCGACAAGATGCTCTCCAGCCAGGAAATCGGCACTCTGATCACGGCGCTCGGTACCGGCATCGGCAAAGACGAGTTCAACGCGGACAAGCTGCGCTACCACAAGATCATCATCATGACGGACGCCGACGTCGACGGCGCCCATATTCGTACGCTGCTACTGACCTTCTTCTTCCGGCAGATGCCGGAGCTCATCGAGCGTGGACACCTCTACATCGCCCAACCGCCGCTCTATAAGGTGTCGCGTGGCAAATCGATCCAGTACCTGAAGGACGAGAAGGCGCTTGAAGAGTATCTGATCAGCCAGGGTCTTGAAGACGCCGCGCTGAGGCTTGGAACTGGTGAAGTACGCGTGGGCCAGGATCTGCGGGAGGTGATCGTCGATGCGTTGCGGCTTCGTGCACTCCTCGAGAATCTGCACTCCCGCTACAATCGTTCGGCTGTCGAGCAGGCAGCAATTGCTGGTGCTCTGAATGCCGAGGCCATCAGCGATCGGGTGCGCGCCGAACAACTGGTCGGCGAAGTCGCGAAGCGTTTGGATATCATTGCCGAGGAAACGGAACGCGGTTGGGGAGGCAGCCTGACAAGCGAGGGCGGTCTTCGCCTCGAGCGCATGGTTCGAGGCGTCAAGGAAGTCGTCGTGCTGGACATGGCCCTGATCGGGTCCCAGGACGCTCGCCTGATCGATCAGCTGTCATCGCGCCTGAAGGAGATCTATCAGACTCCGCCGTCGTTGACACGGCGCGAGGGCGCACTGGAAATCTCTGGTGCCAGGGCGCTTCTCGACGCGATCTTTGCAAGTGGCCGCAAGGGCTTGACGATGCAGCGCTACAAGGGGCTCGGCGAAATGAACGCCGAGCAGCTCTGGGAAACCACGCTCGATCCGAACGTCAGGTCGCTGTTGCAGGTCAAGGTGCCGGATGCCACGGATGCCGATGGCTTGTTCGCCCGCCTGATGGGCGATGAAGTCGAGCCGCGGCGCGAATTCATTCAGGACAACGCCCTGAACGTCGCGAACCTCGACATTTAGTCTAAACCATCAAGGCATTCCCCAATCCCCGCAAGCGTAAAACTTTGCGGGGATTTGTGCGTCGTCAGTCTTAGAGCATTTCCGCTTTTCTCCGAATCGCGAAAACGCTCTAACCTTTTGTTTTTACGCAATTTCGAACGCAAAACCGCTATGCACTTTTGCTGGAATTGCTCTAGTTGGCGATGAATTTGCCCCTGAAGGCGACATCGGACAGCGGCTTGCGCTGGCTCGGAAACTCACGTTCCCGGTAGCGCTCGGGAAGAACGCTTTTGTCGGCAAGACGGCCGACTGCGACGCCGGCTTCTACACGATAGCCTTCGGGAATGGCGAACGTCTCCCGGATTTGATCATGCTTGATCCCGCCCATGCCGTGCGCATAGAAGCCGGAGAGCTTGGCTTGCATGGCAAGGTGCCCCCAGGCGGCGCCGGCGTCGAACGAGTGTGTGTAGCTCTTTCGCCCTTCGGAAAGCTCGCCGTTGAAATCCCGCGAGACCACGAAGATGAGAGCTGAGGCGTTCCTTGCCCACTCCTGGTTCGATTCGACCAGCAGATCCACGAATTTGTCCCAGTCGGCCGAACCCTGGAGCGCGTAGACGAAACGCCAGGGCTGCTGGTTTGAGGACGAGGGCGCCCAGTGGGCGGCGTCCAGTATGGTCAGTAAATCCGATTCAGCAATCACCTCGCCGGTGAAGGCGCGAGGCGACCAACGATCGAGAAATATCGGATCGATCGGATATTGGGATTCGCGGCTGTTGCTTTTTGTCATGGGTCTTCCGGGGCGTTGGGGATGCAGGAATTCCAGGTGATGTCGAGCTCTTCGCGAAATGCGAAGCGCTTCAGATGATCGGCGACGACCATCTCGTATCGTTCGAGCTGATCTCGGTCGGCCGAGAGCGTCATATGCAACGCCTGTTCGTCCGCCTTCAGAACGACCTGCGCCGAACCGCTGAAGGCAATCTGACCGTTCTGCGCGTCGAACTCGACTGCAAATTTGTGGCTCCAATGCTTGCAAAGCTGCTGGAGATACCTGCTTGCGCTTGTCGTGTGGACGGTGGAGGTCGAAACAGGCATGGCACACCTTCTCTGCGGGCATAGTCTTAGGCTTCAACGAACGCGGTTGGCAAGCAGCGCGTCCTGACGCGGAAGGTACACAGTCTGTTTCAAGAAACTGAGCCTCCCACCTGCGCGAAAGCGCGCTAGGGTTCTCCAAACAAAACATAGGGAGATCGCCTTGCTCGTAAACGGCAGATGGACGGAAGATTGGCAACCGGTGCAAGCCAAGGACGCCAAAGGCGGCTTCGTGCGTCAGACATCGAGCTTTCGCAACTGGGTCACGCCGGATGGAAGCGCCGGGCCAACCGGCGAGGCCGGCTTTAAGGCTGAGGAAGGGCGCTACCATCTCTATGTCGCCTATATCTGCCCCTGGGCGTCGCGCACTTTGATCGGTCGAAAGCTGAAGGGTCTGGATGCGGCCATTTCGGTGTCAGTGGTCGAGCCGGCATTGACGAAACAGGGATGGCGTTTCGGTGATTATCCTGGAGCAACAGAGGATCAACTTCAGGGCGCCACCTATATGCACCAGATCTACACAAGCGCTGCGCCGGCCTTTACCGGGCGCGCAACCGTACCGGTTCTTTGGGACAAGCAGCGCCAGACGATCGTCAACAACGAATCAGCCGATATCCTGCGCATGATGAATAGCGGCTTCGGGGAACTCGCGTCGAAATCGATCGACCTCTATCCCGTCGGCAAGCGGGCCGAGATCAATGCGTTCAACGACCGGATCTATCCCGACTTGAACAACGGCGTTTACCGCGCGGGCTTCGCAACGACGCAGATTGCCTACGAAGAGGCCTTTGCCGGTGTCTTTGCATGCCTCGACTGGGTTGAATCTCAACTTGAAGGGCGCTCCTTCCTGTTCTCGGAGCACCCTGGGGAAAGCGATATTCGTCTGTTTGTCACGTTGGTCCGTTTCGATGTCGCCTATCACGGCCTGTTCAAGTGCAATCTGCGTCGCCTATCGGACTACCCTGGTCTTCGCGCCTTCTGCAGGCGCATGCTGGACTGGCCCGGCATTGCCGAAACGGTGAACATCGATCATATCAAGCGCGGATACTATTCGATCGCGAGCCTCAATCCGACCGGAATAGTCCCGGTCGGGCCCGAACTCTCGGAAATTTTCTGAACCCGCGTACCGCTTATGCCAAAAGCCGTAATGACACCTATGAACAATTCGTTCATAGGTGCTCAAAACGTCGATTTTGCTGAGGAGGAAATTCAATGAAGCTCATGCGTATTGGAGAGCCGGGTCGCGAAAAGCCAGCCTTGCTCGATGAAACCGGCAAAATCCGCGATCTTTCTGCCCATGTATCCGATATCGCCGGCGAGGCGATTTCGCCCGAAGGGCTTGCAAGGATCAGGGCGCTGGATCCGAACAGCTTGCCGGAACTCGCGCCGGGCCGCATCGGTGCCTGTGTGGCCGGAACGGGCAAGTTTATCTGCATCGGCCTCAACTTTTCCGACCATGCGGCCGAAACGGGCGCAACTGTACCGCCCGAGCCGGTGATCTTCATGAAGGCGACCTCGGCAATCGTCGGTCCGAACGACGACGTTCTGATCCCGCGCGGTTCTCAAAAGACCGACTGGGAAGTCGAGCTCGGCGTCGTCATCGGCAAGACAGCAAAATATGTCACCGAGGCGGACGCGCTCGACTACGTCGCCGGCTACTGCGTCTCCCACGACGTATCCGAGCGGGCGTTCCAGACCGAGCGGTCGGGACAGTGGACCAAGGGCAAGTCCTGCGACACGTTTGGCCCGATCGGCCCGTGGCTGGTCACGAAGGATGAGATCGTCGATCCGCAGAAGCTCGGCATGTGGCTCAAGGTCAACGGCGAGACGATGCAGAACGGCTCGTCGAAAACGATGGTCTACGGCGTGGCCTTCGTCGTTTCCTATCTCAGCCAGTTCATGTCGCTCCATCCGGGCGATGTGATCTCCACCGGCACACCTCCCGGGGTCGGTATGGGAATGAAGCCGCAACGCTTTCTTAAGGCTGGCGATGTCGTGGAACTGGGAATAGAAGGCCTGGGCAGCCAGAAGCAGACGTTCCTGGCCGATCGTTAGGATCCCTTGGCCGAACTTTAAGCATTCAGGCGCACCATCGTGCCGGGGATCAAACCCCGGCATTTCTTTTTGCGGTGCAGATGGTCATGTTGCTGCGCAACAAAAACCTGTTAGTCTGCGTTGAGATGCAAGCACGACGTTGGAAGATACCGATGCCTTCAATAGGCATCATCTTCCATATCAGAGAAAGGTGGCGCATCTCATGTTTTATCAGCTTTATGAATTGAACCATGCCGCAATGGCGCCCTACCGGGCCATCGCCGATATTATGCGCCTGGCCTATGCAAATCCGCTCAATCCGCTATCGCAGACCCCCTGGGGCCGTACGATGGCCGCAAGCCTGGAGATGTTCGAGCGGACCACGCGCCGTTACGGAAAGCCATCCTTCGGATTGAACCAGAGCGTCATCGGTGAGCGAAAGATTGCCGTCAGGGAAGAGGTCGTATGGTCTCGCCCTTTCTGCGATCTTCTGCATTTCGCGCGCAGCGTTCCTGGTGGTCACGGGCCCGATCCCCGCATTCTGATCGTGGCGCCGATGTCCGGCCACTATGCGACGTTGTTGCGAGGCACCGTCGAGGCGCTGCTGCCGAGTGCTGACATCTACATCACCGACTGGATCGACGCCCGAATGGTGCCGATGACGGAAGGCACCTTCGATTTCGATGATTATGTCGATTACATCATCGAAATGCTGCATTTCCTCGGCCCCGATACGCACGTTGTCGCGGTCTGTCAGCCCTCCGTACCTGTTCTGGCCGCCGCCGCGGTCATGGAAGAGGCCAATGATCCGCTGTCGCCGGCATCGATGACCTTGATGGGCGGACCGATCGATACACGCATCAATCCCACCGCGGTCAACCAGCTCGCCAAGGACAAGCCGCTGCAATGGTTCGCCGACAATGTCATTATGAACGTGCCGTGGCCGCAACCGGGTTTCATGCGCCCCGTCTATCCCGGGTTTCTGCAGCTCTCCGGTTTCATGTCGATGAACCTCGACAGGCATGTCGTCGCCCACAAAGAATTCTTCATGCATCTGGTGAAGAACGACGGTGAGCCGGCCGAAAAGCACCGTGATTTCTACGATGAATATCTCGCCGTCATGGATCTCACCGCCGAATTCTATCTCCAGACAGTGGACCAGGTGTTCATCAAGCACTCGCTTCCTAAGGGCGAACTCATTCATCGCGGCAATCGCGTCGATCCCGCCGCTATCCGCAATGTCGCGCTCCTGACCGTCGAAGGAGAAAATGACGACATCTCCGGTGTCGGCCAGACAAAGGCGGCGCAGACGATCTGCGTCAACATCCCCGAGACCATGCGCATGCATTATCTGCAGCCCGATGTCGGCCACTACGGCGTTTTCAACGGATCGCGTTTCCGTCGCGAAATTGCGCCCCGTATTGTCAACTTCGTGCAGGAGCATGCCCGATCCGGCAAGCCTCCGGTCAAGCGGGTCATCAAGGGCGGAAAGTCAGCCTGATCTGCAGCGTTTCGAATTATCGATTGCACTTCAAGGCCTTGTTCGATTTGATTGCGGACCGCCTTGAAGCCGCTCGGCGCGGTAACCACATCGATTTGAGCGTTCGGCATTCCGCCGGCGCGCAAATGCGAGGATATCGCACGATGAACCAGTCAGCATTGCTTCGCCCGGATTGGACTCCGGTTACCATTGCCCTGATGATCCTCGGCTTCGTGGTTTTCTGGCCTCTGGGTCTAGCCATGCTCGCCTACATCATCTTCGGGGATCGCTTGCGCGGCTTCAAGCGCGACGCCAACAACGCCGCCGATGGATTCTTCGCCGGCTGCCGACGTTCGAATGGTCGCTATCGCCCTCATTTCAACACCGGCAATGTCGCCTTCGACGATTGGCGCAAGGCCGAGCTCGATCGGCTCGAGGAAGAACGGCGCAAGCTCAATGAGATGCGCGAAGAATTCGACACCTATGTCCGCGAACTTCGCCGCGCCAAGGATCAGGAAGAGTTCGATCGCTTCATGCGTGATCGCAAGAATGCCAAGCGCGACGACAATGGCCCGGTGGCAGAGTACCAGACACCGTGAGGCTCTTTGCAACGAAATGATGCCGGCATCACCGATGCCGGCTTTTGTTTGCCGGAGTGCGTGCGAATCATATAGAAAATGCCCATGTTCCCGCTCTTGTCCAAGCCACGCCGCAGCGCCCGGAAACCGGCTCCGCCCGAGATCCGGACGCTTGACGTTGCAGGACGGCCGATGCCACTCACCATCAAGCAGCACGAACGCGCAACCCGTATCACGCTGCGCATCGAACCCGGCGGACGGGCGCTGAAGATGACGATCCCGAGCGGGCTGGCGCAAAGGGAGGTCAACGCCTTCCTCGATCGGCATCAGGGCTGGCTCCTCACCAAGCTTGCGAAATTCTCGACCGATGCGGGCCTTCGCAATGGCGCAACGATCCTCTTTCGCGGTGTTTCGCATCGAATCCAGCACACCGGCAGCCTGCGAGGTCTGACCGAGGCCACCGTCATCGATGGCAAGCCCATCCTGAAAGTCAGCGGCATGCCGGAACACCTCGGCCGCCGCGTTGCAACCTTTCTTAAGAAGGAAGCGCGGGCCGATCTCGAGAGATTGGCCAGATTTCATGCCCGGTCCATCAATGCGCCGATCAATTCGATTTCAATGAAAGATACGCGCAGCCGTTGGGGTTCGTGCTCGTCGGAAGGAAACTTGAGTTTTTCCTGGCGTATCGTCATGGCCCCGCCCTCCATCGTCGACTACTTGGCGGCCCACGAAGTCGCGCATCTGAGAGAAATGAACCATGGACCGCGCTTCTGGGCTCTGTGCGAGAAGCTCTGTCCCGACATGCAAGAGGCAAAGTCCTGGTTGAAACGACACGGCAGTCTACTGCACGCCATCGATTTCGACTGATGCGGAAGCGCTCAAAATTAAGCCTCCGTCGCAAATTGGCTCGACTCCAAGCGCATTTCGTGTCACTTCGCTGCCATGAAACCGGATATCAAAATCTGCGGCCTGAAGACGGCAGAAGCGATTGATCGCGCGCTGAAACGCGGCGCGACCCATATCGGATTCATCTTCTTCGAAAAGAGCCCCCGTTACATCGAGCCTGATATCGCCGGAAGATTGGCCGAGCCGGCCCGCGGCAAGGCCAAGATCGTCGCCGTTGTCGTCAATCCGACCAACGACGACCTCGATGAAATCGTGGCACTGCTCAAACCGGATATCCTGCAGCTTCATGGCGATGAAAGCCCCGAGCGCGTTTTGACCATAAAGGCAGTCTACGGTCTGCCTGTTATCAAGGCGTTTTCCGTTCACACGGCCGATGATCTGAAGCGCGTTGAAGCCTATATTGGCATTGCCGATCGCTTCCTCTTCGATGCCAAGCCCCCGAAGGGCTCCGAACTGCCGGGCGGCAACGGCGTTTCCTTCGATTGGAGCCTGCTCACCTGGCTTGACGGCAATGTGGATTACATGCTTTCCGGTGGCTTGAACAAAGGCAATGTCGCCGAGGCGCTCGCCATCACCAAGGCGCCCGGGATCGACGCGTCCTCGGGCGTCGAAAGCGCCCCCGGCGTGAAAAGCGTTGCGATGATCGATGAGTTTTTCGATGCGGTCGAACAGGCTTGTCAGCCAGAGCCGGCCACAGGGAGTTGAAATTGAACGAGACGCCAAAACCGAATTCCTTCCGTTCCGGCCCCGATGAGGATGGCCGCTTCGGCATTTACGGCGGCCGCTTCGTCGCCGAAACGCTGATGCCCCTGATCCTGGAACTTCAGGACGAATGGGATAAGGCGAAGAACGATCCGGAATTCCAGGCGCAATTGAAGCATCTCGGCGCACACTATATCGGCCGTCCGAGCCCGCTCTATTTCGCCGAACGCCTGACGGCGGAACTCGGCGGCGCGAAGATCTATTTCAAGCGCGAAGAACTGAACCACACGGGTTCGCACAAGATCAACAACTGTATCGGCCAGATACTGCTCGCCAAGCGCATGGGCAAGACCCGCATCATCGCGGAAACCGGCGCCGGCCAGCACGGCGTGGCATCGGCGACGGTTGCGGCCCGCTTCGGCCTCCCCTGCGTCGTCTACATGGGCGCCACCGACGTCGAGCGCCAGGCGCCGAACGTATTCCGCATGAAGCTCCTGGGCGCCGAAGTGAAGCCGGTCACGGCTGGCCACGGTACCCTGAAGGATGCGATGAACGAGGCGCTCCGCGACTGGGTCACGAACGTCGACGACACCTACTATCTGATCGGCACGGCTGCCGGCCCGCACCCCTATCCGGAAATGGTTCGCGATTTCCAGGCCGTCATCGGCACGGAAGCCAAAGAGCAGATGCTCGAAGCCGAAGGCCGCCTGCCTGATCTCATCATCGCTGCCGTCGGCGGCGGTTCGAACGCGATCGGCATCTTCCATCCGTTCCTCGATGACGCGGGCGTCAAGATCGTCGGCGTCGAAGCCGGGGGCAAGGGCCTGCAGGGCGACGAGCATTGCGCTTCGATCACTGCCGGTTCTCCCGGCGTTCTGCATGGTAACCGCACCTATCTGCTGCAGGACGACGACGGTCAGATCAAGGAAGGTCACTCGATTTCGGCCGGCCTCGATTATCCCGGTATCGGCCCCGAGCATTCCTATCTGAACGATATCGGCCGCGTCGAATACGTGCCGATCATGGACCACGAGGCGCTTGAAGCGTTCCAGACGCTAACGCGTCTCGAAGGCATCATTCCGGCGCTGGAACCGTCGCATGCACTTGCCGAAGTCATCAAGCGCGCCCCGACGATGGGCAAGGACGAGATCATCTTGATGAATCTCTCCGGTCGCGGCGACAAGGACATATTCACCGTCGGCAAGATTCTGGGAATGGGTGTGTAAGTCATGACCGCACGTATGGACAAACGTTTTGCCGATCTGAAGGCCGAAGGCCGCCCGGCACTCGTCACTTATTTCATGGGCGGCGATCCGGACTACGACACCTCGCTGGGCATCATGAAGGCGCTGCCGGAAGCTGGTTCCGACATCATCGAACTCGGCATGCCCTTCTCAGATCCCATGGCCGACGGCCCGGCGATCCAGATGGCCGGCCAGCGCGCGCTGAAGGCCGGACAGACGCTCAAGAAGACGCTGCAGCTTGCCGCAGATTTCCGCAAGACGGACGACGCGACACCGATCGTGATGATGGGTTATTACAACCCGATCTACATCTACGGCGTCGAGACGTTCCTGGACGATGCGCTCGCCYCCGGCATCGATGGGCTGATTGTCGTCGATCTTCCGCCCGAGATGGATGACGAACTCTGCATTCCGGCAATCCGCAAGGGCATCAACTTCATTCGCCTGGCAACGCCCACGACCGACGAAAAGCGTCTTCCGACGGTTCTCAAGAACACGTCCGGCTTCGTCTACTACGTCTCGATGAACGGCATTACCGGTTCTGCGCTCCCGGATCCTTCGCTCGTTTCGGGTGCCGTCAAGCGTATCAAGCAGCATACAAACCTGCCCGTCTGCGTCGGTTTCGGCGTCAAGACGGCCGATCATGCAAAGGTCATCGGCAGCTCGGCGGATGGCGTCGTGGTCGGCACGGCAATCGTCAACCAAGTGGCGACAAGCCTGACCAAGGACGGGAAGGCGACAGCCGATACCGTTCAGGCGGTCGCCACGCTCGTTCGCGGGCTGTCATCGGGAACACGTTCGGCGCGCCTTGTTGCTGCCGAATAGTTTTCCCACATTGGCAAGTGTAAATCAGGAGTTTTCGACTTGAACTGGATCACCAACTACGTTCGCCCCCGCATCAATTCCATGCTGGGCCGCCGCGAAGTGCCGGAGAATCTCTGGATCAAGTGCCCGGAAACGGGCGAGATGGTCTTTCACAAAGATCTGGAAGACAACAAGTGGGTCATTCCTGCTTCCGGCTATCACATGAAGATGCCGGCCAAGGCCCGTCTTGCAGACCTTTTCGACGACGGCGCGTATGAATCGCTGCCGCAGCCGAAGGTCGCGCAGGACCCGCTGAAATTCCGCGATTCCAAGAAATACACCGATCGACTGCGCGACAGCCGCATCAAGACCGACCAGGAAGACACGATCGTCGCCGGTGTCGGCAAGGTCCAGGGCTTGAAGCTTGTTGCGGTCGTGCACGAATTCAACTTCATGGGCGGTTCGCTTGGTCTTGCTGCCGGCGAGGCAATCGTGAAGGCGTTCGAGCGCGCGATCGCTGAGAAATGCCCGCTCGTCATGTTCCCGGCCTCGGGTGGCGCCCGCATGCAGGAAGGCATCCTGTCGCTGATGCAGTTGCCGCGCACGACCGTTGCCGTCGATATGCTGAAGGAGGCCGGTCAGCCCTACATCGTCGTACTGACCAACCCGACCACCGGCGGCGTGACGGCATCCTATGCGATGCTGGGCGACCTGCATCTGGCCGAGCCGGGTGCGGAAATTTGCTTCGCCGGCAAGCGCGTCATCGAGCAGACCATCCGCGAAAAGCTTCCTGAGGGTTTCCAGACCTCCGAATACCTGCTGGAACACGGCATGGTCGACATGGTCATCAAGCGTCACGATATCCCCGATACGCTGGCGCGTGTGCTCAAGATTCTGACGAAGAAGCCGGCTGCGGCTCAGCCCAGGGAAAGCAGCGGCGCGCTTGCGATAGCCGCAAGCGCCTGATTGAACCTATCATAGGCGGGTTGTGCAATGATACCCAGGGGCCAAACCGCAGTGAGCGAAGCAGCGCAGGAGATCGACAAGCTCATGGGATTGCATCCCAAGGGCTTCGATCTGTCACTCGACCGCATTACCCGCCTTCTCGCCGTCCTCGGTGATCCGCAGAAGAAGCTGCCGCCGGTCATTCACGTGGCAGGCACCAACGGCAAAGGCTCGGTTACCGCCTTTAGCCGTGCGCTTCTTGAGGCGGGCGGCTATAGCGTACATGTCCATACCTCTCCGCATTTGGTCAATTGGCACGAACGCTATCGTATCGGCGTCAAGGGCGGCCGCGGTGCGCTTGTCGACGATGCCGTCTTTGCCGAGGCGGTGCGCCGGGTGGCTGCCGCCAACGATGGACAGAAGATTACCGTTTTCGAAATCCTGACCGCCGTCACGTTCATCCTGTTTTCCGAGCATCCCGCCGATGCAGCCATCATCGAAGTCGGTCTCGGTGGCCGCTTCGACGCCACGAACGTGATCTCTGATCCGGCCGTCTCCGTCATCATGCCGATCTCCCTCGATCACCAACCCTACCTGGGCGACCGCGTCGAACTCATTGCGGCCGAAAAGGCCGGCATCATGAAGAGCGGATGCCCCGTCGTCGTCGGCAAGCAGGAATATGACGCCGCGCTCGACGTTTTGATGCTGACCGCCGAGCGGCTGAATTGCCCGACGGCCGCCTTCGGCCAGGACTACATGGCGCATGAGGAATATGGACGTCTCGTCTATCAGGACGAGTTCGGCCTGGCAGATCTGCCGCTGCCCCGGCTCCCCGGGCGCCACCAGTATGCAAACGCAGCCGCGGCGATCCGCGCAGTAAAGGCCGCGGGCTTTGCCGTCACCGAGCCCATGATGGAACAGGCGATGACATCGGTCGAGTGGCCCGGCCGCCTCCAGAGGCTGAGCGAAGGCTACCTGATGGCAAGCGCGCCGGCCGGAGCCGAGATCTGGGTCGACGGCGGCCATAATCCAGGCGCCGGCGAAGTCATTGCCGAAGCAATGGCGAATTTCGAGGAAAGGCAATCCAGGCCGCTCTTCCTGATCATCGGCATGATCAACACCAAGGATCCAATCGGCTACTTCAAGGCTTTCAAGGGGCTGGCGGAAAAGGTCTATTGCGTGCCGATCCGTGGCAGTGAAGCGATGATCGACCCGGTAATCCTGTCGAATGCCGCCTACGATGCAGGCCTGGTAGCCGAACCGATGTCGACCGTCAGCGATGCGCTCGAGGCCATCAATGCAGGCGCGCCGGAGCAGGCGCAGCCGCCACGCATCCTCATAGGAGGATCGCTCTATCTCGTCGGGGATGTCCTTGCCGACAATGGAACGCCGCCGAAATGAAAAAGCCCGGTCGATGCCGGGCTTTTTCATTTATGTCGATGGCTGATTAAGCGGCGCTCGAAATCCAGCTCGAAAGAGCGGTCTTCGGCGCAGCGCCAACCTTGATGTCAGCAACTTCGCCCGCCTTGAACATCGCAAGCGTCGGGATGGAACGGACGCCGAACTGAGCGGCAAGTTCCGGATTCTCGTCGATGTTGAGCTTGGCGACCTTGACCTTGCCTGCAAACTCGACGGCGAGCTCTTCGAGGCTCGGAGCGATCATCTTGCAAGGGCCGCACCATTCAGCCCAGAAATCGACGACGACGGGTTCTGCAGATTCCAGAACTTCCGCCTGGAAGTTGTTGATATCGACTTTCACGGTAGCCATAGGCTGCTCCTTTACCGATTTCCTGTTGAACCACATGTGAGGGTGCGGCGTCGGAATTTCAATGTCCGGTATTTCACTTTGTCTCGAGCTGTGCAAGCGCCGATGCCAGCACCTCCGGCGCCAGCGTGTGGACGGAGCCGTTCTCGGTGTAGACCAGCACGCAGTCCACGCGCTTGCCGGGATAGAGCGGTGCCAGGATGTCCCGGTAGATCGCCAGCTGGGCTCGATGTGCAAACGGGATACTCTCGGCAGTTTGCGGCGGCACGCGGTTGGTTTTGTAGTCGAGGATCACGACCCGATCCGCAAGCACCGCCAGGCGGTCGACGCGCCCGGAAACGGCGTAGTCCCGTCCTGCGAGGGACAATGTCCCCATGATCGAGACCTCGGCTTGCGCATGCGTCGCGAAAACCGCTTCCAGTCCCGGCTCCGTCAATAGTTTCAGGACCGAATCGACCAATTTTCGGCGCTCGGCCACCGGCCAGAAACCCGCGGCGCGCTCGGTGTACCGCTCGGCTGCGCCGGCGCGCTCGCCGGGGGTGATCTCTGGCAGCATCTGCATCATGCGGTGAAGCAGTCGCCCTTTTTGCAGGGAGCGGTCGGATTTCCCCTTGTCCCCGAACAGCGGCGAGACGACCAGAAGATCGTCCGCTTCCTCATCTATGATCGTTCCGGCGCCGGACGGGCTGAGCGGGCGCGGAAGGTGCCGTTGCGGCGGCAACGGCTTGTCGAGATCGAAAGGTAAAACGTCTCGGGTGGCAGCCGGTTCGACGCGATCGGCCAGCTCGAAACGCCGCTCTACGCGCGGCACTCGCCATTTGATGCCACTCCAGTTGTCGTCCGACCCGGAAAAAGTCGCGGCCGCGACATGCGGATGGCTCTCGGTCATCGCAGCCGAAATCATCGCGTGCCAGGTATCGGTATTGGCGCGAACGCCGCGATAGCCGCAAACCACCAGACGGTCGGCGGCGCGCGTCATCGCCACATAGAGCAGGCGGCGGTACTCCTCCTCCGCCAGCAGCTGGATGCGCGCGGCGTCCGCCTGGGTCAGCGAATTGCCGAGATCGCCGAGTGGCACCCAAACGGGCATCGGTGGTTCGTCCTTCCGCTGCTCCAGCAACCGGAGCTTCGGCATATGGGTGTGGGTAAACGCCCTGGAGCCGCCATCCACCAGAAAGACGATCGGTGCTTCGAGGCCTTTGGAGGCGTGGACCGTCATGATCCGCACTTCGTTTCGGCCCTTGTCCTGCTCGCGTTTGACTTCCGGTGCTTCCAGTTCCAGCGTCGAAATGAAGGATTGCAGTCCCGGCAGCCCGGAATTCTCGTGATCGAGGGTGAATGTCAGGAACTCGTCGAGAATATCGCTGACCTCTGTGCCGAGACGCGCGAGAAACTGCCGGCGTCCGCCATGGCTGCCAAGCACCCGTGCATAGAAGTCGTGGACGGGGAGCGTTCTCTGCTCCTCAAGAAACAGCTTCAGCCGACCGACCGCAGCCCCCAGCCGCTCGCGGCCGTCGGCTGCAAATTTCTGCATGTGCGCCCAGACGCTCTCGCCGTCGGCGCGAAGAGCTGCAACGGCGAAGATGTCGTCTTCCGTCAGATCGAGAAGCGGGCTCTTCATCAGCGCCGCGAGCGAGAGGTCGTCCTCCGGCAGGAGCAGGAACCGCCCAAGCGCCACCAGATCCTGAACAGCGATATGGCTTGTCAGCCGCAAGCGGTCGGCGCCGGCAACGGGAATGTTGTCGCGCCGCTTCAGCGCCCGCGTCAGGGCGTTGACGAACGCATCGCGCTTGCGCACGAGAACGAGAATGTCACCGGCTTCGATCAGCCGTTCCTTGCCTTTTTCGACGATCGTTTCCTTGCCGACAAGATTGCCGATCGTGTGCGCGATCCGCCGCGCAAGGATGGCAGCCGGTGCGCTTTCCGGTGTTGCGTCGAAGGGTGCCGTCCAGTCCTCTTCCTTTATCGCCACCTCTGGCGCGATCGTCTCCCAGAGATCGACAGCGCCGGGATGACCGATGCGGTTGGAACGGTGGACCACAGGTTCGCCGCCAGCACTCAGACCTCGGGCGTTGCTGGCCGCAGTGAAGATATGGTCGACAGCCGCAAGCACATCCGAGGTCGACCGGAACGACAGCGGTAGCCGGACGGTCGAAAAGGCGAGGCCGCTTTGAAAAACGCGCTGCCGGGTGCGCTGGCTTTCCTCCGAGAAACGCTCGGGACGAGCGCCCTGAAACGAATAGATGGACTGCTTTTCATCGCCGACCGCAAACAGGGTTCGCACCACGTTCCGGGCACTTTCGCCCGAGAAGAAGTCTTCGGCGAGTGATTGGATCACGCTCCATTGGATGGGACTGGTATCCTGGGCCTCGTCGACGAGGATATGATCGATGCCCTGATCGAGCTTGTAGTGGATCCACGCGCCGACGTCGCTCTTGTTCAGAAGGTCAGCTGTACGGGTGATCAGATCTTCGAAGTCGAGGTGGCTTCGCTGCTTTTTGAGATCGTCGTAGTCCCGGTTCAGCCGATCGGCGAGGATGAGAGCTGCGCGTGTTGCGTCATACATCCGCACGATCTTCAGCCGGTCCCGGCACGAAACGATATGAGCGCGCGCCGCTGCCACCGCATCCGCCAGCTCCGGAGCGTCGCTGAGCATCGCCTTCACGAAAAACTGAGAATCCGACTTAGGTTCGCCCTTGGCGGTCAGAAATGCCTTTTCGAGCAACGGGATACGGCGTGTCGCATCTTGCTCTAACGCCGCCATTTGCAGTGCGGCCGCGATATCCTGCGCCTTGGCGCCGCCCTTCAGGGCCGCAAGCTCAAGATAGCGATCAACGGCACTGCCCGAAAGCCCGGGCAGGGGCCAATACTCCTCGGCAATGCCCACCTCCGTATCGTTGCTGGAAAGGCCGAGCTTTGCCCGGATCGCTTTGTCGAGGCCGCCCTGCTGCTCCGCCGCGAAGGTGAATTTTCGGATCGCGTTGCGATTCGCGACGATTTCTTCCAGCAGCGTCTCCAGTCCGGATTCGTCGCCAAGATTGAGAACGTAGGAGAACGCCTCTGCTAGCGCGCGATCCTCTTGCGGCGTCGTCGCCGTCAAAAGCGACCGCCGCGCATCCGCCAACAATGTCGCAGCGGCGCGGTCGTCGAGCACGGAAAAATGCCCGGCAACATTGGCCTCCAGCGGAAACTGATGCAGCAGCGCTTCGCAAAAGGCGTGGATCGTCTGGATCTTCAGCCCGCCAGGCGTCTCCAGCGCCTTGGCAAAGAGCCGCCGGGCCTCGGCAAGCTTGAGCGCGTCGGGAACCTTGCCTTCGATCTGTGCGATACGCAGGCTGAGGTCGTCGTCCGACAGGACGGCCCACTCTGCCAACCGCTCGAACACGCGGTTTGACATCTCGGAGGCGGCGGCCTTCGTATAGGTTAGGCAAAGGATCGCGGATGGCCGCGCGCCGGCAAGAAGGAGCCGAATGACGCGCTGCGTCAGAACATGGGTCTTGCCCGAACCGGCATTGGCCGACACCCAGGCCGAACGCTGCGGGTCGGAAGCGATCGATTGCTGGATCGTCGTCCAGCTCGTCCAGACGATCGGATCGTCGCCCTCGGGCAGTGTCGTATCGTCAATCATCGCCGCTGGCCTCGTCGCTTTCGGCAGTCGACCATTCGGAAACGCGAGCGAGATGATCGTAGTCGCCGCCGAAATCGAACTGCTGCGCCGGAATGAGCCGCGAGGTAAAGCCGCGCTCGCCCGATTGCAGCAGCGAAACGAACTTCACGAGCTGATCGATCGAGTCTGCCGCCAGATCCATGGCCGATTTCGCCTTGTCGCTTCGCGTCGAGAACTCGTTGTTGACGGTATCGACCTGGAAGCGGCGTCCGGGTCGCAGGCGCACATAGAGAAGATCCTGCGGCATCAGGCTGCCAGCATCGCGGAAGGCGCCGGCCTTCAGGGCTGCTGCTTCCAGCGCCAGCTGCGGATCGAGAAGGGCGCGAGCCTGGGCTGGCGAAGGGTTGAATCCGGTCTTGTAGTCGATGATGTCGGCGGCATTCGGGCCCGTGATGTCGATCCGGTCGGCAACGCCGCTGAGGCGGACATCGATCTGTTCCAGCTCGACGCCGCCACGCACTTCGGTCAGTGTCCGCTGAATGCCGGGGCGCCGTTCCGCCTCCCAATGGAGAAACGAGCGCGCAACCTCCCCGAAACGCGGTCGCCAGACGGCATCGATATGCGCCGGCAACCGCTGCAGGTCGAAGAGTTCGGTGATGATACGACCCATCGCAGCCGCCGCATCTGGCGTACCGGCGATGTGACCTTCGCGCACGAAGCGATCGATGATCGCGTGATAAAGCGTTCCCCGCTCGGCTGGGCCCGGATCGCGGTTGAACGGATCTACCGAATCCAGCCGCAGGACGCGGCGCGCATAGATCGCGTATGGGTCGCGTCGCAGCCGGCCGACCTCGCTAAAGGAATAGGACTTCGGCTGCATGTCGCGCGGCGGCGTCGGGCTGGGGCGCTGCGCCGGCGCCTGCCGATCGCCCCGGTCGATGAGATTTGCCCAGTGGACGAAATGATCGCCACGGCCTGTCAGTTCGGCTTCGAATGGCTTGCCGCCGAAGGCGAGCAGCCGCTGCAGCCAGCGCGATGCCACCGTCGGCGTCGAACCCTGCCTGAGGGCGCGCGAGTAGACGAGATGGCGTGTTCCGCTGGCCATTTCGAAGTCGTGCGCCAGCTGTCCGATCCTGCGTTCCGGCGGTTCCATCCCGATCTCCGTCTTCATGCTTCGCGAAACGAACGGATTGTTGGCTGTTTGCCCTGGCCATGAGCCCTCGTTCAGTCCGCCGAGGATGAGCGTATCGACGCTCTGCAAGCGGGCTTCCAGCGTCCCGAAAATGAAGAGCCGGGGATGGCTGAGCGCGCGCGGCTTGACGGCTTGACCGGCCGAAAGCGCTGCCATGATGTCGATCCACTGTCGCCCGTCGGCTTCGATCTGCCCTTCGGTCTCGATGACCTCGCCGAGTAGTTTCGCGAGCGTATCGCCGGCCTCGCCCGTCCAAAGGCCGGACAGGCTCTCCCGCTCGTCGCGGGCGACCGCTTCGAGCACTCGCCCGGTGCGCTCCGCAAAGTCGGACAGCGTCAACGCCGTTGCAAGACCACGCTCGTCCGGCAGGCGGCGAGGGAGCGCTGCGGCAAGCGGCTCGGTTGCTTCTGCGATCCGGCGCGCAAGGTCGCGGGCCTTGGAGGCAGCCTCCGGTGGAAGGGATTTGCGCCAGTTGGGTGCGTGCCGGTCGAGCGCCTGTTCACAAAGTCGGCGGTCGAGCAGCAGTTCGAGCCCACTGATATCGACCTCCGCGACGCCGCCGCGTAGCGCCAGCAGCTCAAGGGCTGCGACAGCCTCGCCAAGCGCACCGCGCTCCAGCCCGAACCGCGCCAGTGGATGCTTGAGCAGACCAACGATCGCCACGGGATCTCCCGGCCGCAACGTCGCCTCCAGCAATAGCTGCAGCAGCGTCCCCTGCGGTGTTGCCGAAAGCGGCGTGCCGGCCGAGTCGTCTGCCAGGATGTCAAAGCGCGCGAGTTCCGCCATAACGCGGCGGGCGAGGTTGCGGTCGGGCGTGATCAGGGCTGCGCGGCTTTCGCCGTCCACGCCGGGCCTCTCCAGCGCCAT
Source organism: Rhizobium sp. 05L419 (assembly GCF_056397845.1). Classification (NCBI taxonomy): domain Bacteria; kingdom Pseudomonadati; phylum Pseudomonadota; class Alphaproteobacteria; order Hyphomicrobiales; family Rhizobiaceae; genus Rhizobium; species Rhizobium sp. 05L419. The sequence continues at coordinate 33,613 of NZ_JBFTOF010000019.1, read as the reverse complement.
GCGAAGCGCGATCGCGATGGCCGTCGCCTCTTCACGCTCGTTTGCGGCTTCGATCAGCGAGACATCGGCGAAAGCGGAAGATATGGCGGTATCCGGCAATGCGCGCTTCCACAGCCCCCAGTCGCTCGTCGCTTCCGCGGGCGAAAGCGCATGCGACAGAATATCGGCGCGTTGCTGCAGCAGTGCCGGGGCATCGTCGAGTGATGTGACGTCATTACGCTCCAGCCGCAGGCGCTTGAGAAGCTGCGCAAGGCCATACTGCGAGTGGCTCCTGCTGGCGGGATCCGTGAGCTGTCCGGCCCATTCGGGCGCGACCATCCGCCAATGCTCGTCCGGCATCCGCAAGTCCAGGCCGGGAAGGACGATGACACCCTCGGCAAGATTGGCGACCGCCGCAATCAGATCTGCGGTCGCCGGGACTGAGCCGGTCGAGCCGGCGATGATGACAGGGCCGGCCGGCGGTGTTGCGGCAATCCGGTTCGCCTCCGCGCGCAAGATGGCGTTTCTGTGCCGTGCCGGCGAGGATTTGCTAAGTTCGGCCAATCTCTCGGGCCAGAAGGCGCTTGCGATCTGCAGGAATTCCGCAGTGAGCTGCCACCACAGCGCATGATCCTTGGCATCGAGCCGCGCAAGGTCGCTCCAATCGCGGTCTTCCGTCTCGATCGAGTCGATCAGTTCGGCAAGGTTGCGCGCCAGCCAGATCGCGTCGGCAGGGCTTGCAGGCGCGACAAGCGGCGAATCGGCGTGAATGCTGCGCACGATCTCCGGCAACTTGTTTCGCCAGGCAAGGATCAGCCGCGCAAGCTCCAGAAGCCGGGCCGTATTCGACAGCGGTTGCGCCAGATCGAGCGTCGCCGGAAGCGCCTCGTCGAAATATCCGCTGTCGTCGTCCGTTTCGCCAAGCGGACGGATGACGGGCAGGATGGCAGACCGTCCGCCGAGCAGATCGACGAATTCCGAACGCAGCACACGCACTGCGCGCCGGGTGGGCAGATAAATGGTGACCTTGGAGAGTGAGAGGGGATCGGTGGGATCGTGCCGGAAACGCGGCGTCAGCCGCCCGTCGCACAATGCTTCGGCAAGCGTTGCCAGGAAGGGAAGTCCCGCCGGTATCGTCAAAACCCGTGGCTGGTGCCGCTCGGCCATGGCTTACGCGAACGTCCGGTATCGCCGGATCGTTTCCTCCGCCTCATCGATTGCCTCGGGAGTGCCGACCGTTAGCCAATGTCCTTCGAGCATCATGCCGTAGAGCCGCCGGCGCGCAATCGCTTTGTCGAAATAGAGGTTGAGGTTGAACGCTTCGTCGGGAGCATCATCGAGGAACGACGTGTTCATCGCAATCGCGCCGGCGTAGACGACAGGATTGGGCCCTTGATCGCGATAGCGGCTGAGCCTGCCGTCGGCGGCAAGGTTGAAATCGTTTTTGCCGTTATGGCCGGTCGTATCCTCGAGCTTCACGCACAACATCGCCATGTCCATATGCTCGGGGTCGAAGAATCCAGCTAAACGACGGAGGTTGCTCGGTCGATCGGCTGGCTCTCCGATCCAGAAGAGGTCGGCGTTCGTGACGAAGACATTGCCGCGATCAAGCAGCTTCAGACCCTTTGCCAAGCCGCCGCCGTTGTTCATCAGCCGGTCGCGCTCGTCGGAAACGATGAGCTCGAGTTCGGTGTAGCAACTCAGATGTGCCAGCATCTGCTCGGCAAGATAGTGGACGTTCACCACCGCCTTCTCGACACCGGCCTCGGCAAGCGAATCCAATGCGTAGTCGATCATCGGCTTGCCGTCGATCTTCACCAACGGCTTCGGGATCGTATCGGTGATCGGGCGCATACGGGTGCCGAGGCCGGCAGCCAGCACCATGGCTTGCTTGATCGTCATTTCATTCCGGAACTTATGATTCGCTCGCAACTATACCAGTTCTTACGCACCAGTCGCGCAAGGGGGCAAGCGTTTCGTGCTGCAGGGCGACGTCGAGATAGGCCAGCGTGCGCGGCATGTGCTTCATGTAGTCGGGCTTGCCGTCGCGCTGCATCAGCCGCACCCACAGGCCGGCGAGTTTGCAATTGCGCTGCGCCGACATGATGGCCCAGCTCTTGAGGAACGTTCCTTCGTCAAATCCGTCTTGGGCCCGGCGCAACGACAGATAGTCGTCCATGAGCTGCCGGAAAAGCGTCGGCTCTATGGTAACGCGGGCATCTTGTGCGATCGAGGCGAGATCGTAGGCGGTGGGGCCGATCATCGCATCCTGGAAATCGATCAAGCCGACGCGCTTGACACCGGTTTCGTCGTCACGCCAGATGATGTTCGGGGAATGGAAGTCGCGCAGCAGCAGGTTCTTTTCAGCTGCACCGAGTTCGTCGATCAGTTGATCCCAGATCGCCAGATACTCGTCGCGTTCGGCCTCGCTCGCCGGTGCGCCTGCGCGTTTCCAGGGGAGGTGCCAGTCCAGAACGAGGCGCGCCTCCATCTTCATTGCTGTGCGGTCGAAATCGGGGATGTGGTGGATGTGCGTCTCGGTGACGCTGATGTCCTGCGGTATCGTCAGCGAATGAAGATGTGCCAGGCAGGCGACACTCGCCCGGTAGCGCTCGGCGATAGGTCTGCCGTCTTGATCGAGAACGCCGTCGCAGCCGAGATCCTCCAGGAGCAGGATGCCCTGTTCGTAATCGACCTTGTAGATTTCCGGCGTCGCAAATCCCTGCTGGTGGAGCGCATTGGCGATGGCGACGAAGGGATAGGCGTTTTCCGCAAGGTGCGCGACCTTCGGATAGGGCTTGCCGTCCAGAACCGGAGGCCCCTCGGCAAGCGGGGGCCAATCCATCAGGATCCGGCGAACACCATCGGCAGGATAGACCGCCTCGTAGGCACGCAGGGAGGCATCTCCTGTCAGGAACCGGCGCCGGGCGCCGGCAAGACCGGCCCCGTCCAGAAATTCGCGAATGGCGAGCACGCGGCGAATGCGCGCCGCCTGTTTTTCGGGGGCTGCGATCGTGGCGCGGCGTCCGGCGCCTTCGTGCTCCAGTCTGAGCTTGATCCTGTCGCCCGGCAGTTCTGTCTCTGCCATCTCAGGCCATTCGACCAGGCATATACCGTTTTGCAGGGCCTCGTCGAAGCCAAGTTCGGTCAATTCTGCCGCATCGCCGAGGCGGTAGAGATCGAAATGGAAGACCGGAATGCGCAAATCGTAAGATTGCACGAGCGTAAAGGTGGGGCTCGGCACCTCCAACTCGGCGTCATCGGCGAGTGCCCGCAGGAAGGCCCGGGCGAGTGCGGACTTTCCGGCGCCGAGATCGCCTGATAGCGCCAGGCAGTCGCCTGTCTCGAGCGCCAGCGCCAGATCCTCGCCGAGCCGGATCGTCGCCGCCTCATCGACGAGGAAAAGGGAGATGGCAGGGCTGCCGGTCGTCATTCGGCGGCGGCGATGGAGGATGGCAGGTCGGCGGATGGAATGCGGCAGACGACCGTCGTTCCCTTGCCGGGCTGGCTGTCGATTGTAACCTGGCCATTATGCAGGTTGACGAAGCTGTCGACAATCGAGAGTCCGAGGCCTGCGCCACCGCGCTTGCCGCTCTTTGCGCCGGTGGCGAAGCGATCGAAGACGTTGCTGATCATCGCCTGCGAAATGCCCGGACCGCGATCGCTGACGGAGAAGACGAAATCCGTTCCCTCGCGATCGCACCGCAGCGATATTGCGGCGCCCTCCGGGGAGAAGTTCGCGGCGTTCGACAGCAGCTTGACCAGAATCTGCTTCAGCCGCTGCGGGTCCGCGATGATCGATCCGAGACGCGCCGGTGCGGTGATCTCCAGCGATACGCCGCTGTCCTGCAGGCGATCGGCGATCTGTATGGAGACGTCGTCGAGCAGGTCGCCAAGGTCGATTTCCGAATAGTTGAGCCGCATGATGCCGGCATCGACGGTCGCCAGATCAAGAATGTCGTTCACCAGTGTCAGGAGCACCGACGAAGAGGTCGAGATATGATCGATATACTCGGCCTGGCGTTCGTTGAGCTCGCCAAGTCCGGGCGTGCGCAGGAGATCAGTGAAGCCGATGATGTTGGTGAGCGGCGAGCGCAGTTCGTAGGAGACATGCTGGACGAAATCGTTCTTCAGCTCGTCGGCCTTGCGCAGGGCTTCGTTCTTCTCTGTCAGCGCCCGTTCGGCTCTGACGCTGTCTGTCATGTTGACGAAGGTCAACATGGTCTGGGCGTTCGGCAGCGGAATGATCGCATAGTCGAGCACGAGACCGGAGAACAGCTCAAGCGTTCCCTGACTGGAACGGCGTTCGTCATCGAAGCTGGTGATCGATTCGGCAAACGTCTTCCAGCCATCTGGCCGGTCGTAGGACGGTGCGCAGGCTTCGCCGAGCGCACGAATATGGGTGCCGGGCTTTGCCTCGGCTTCGGTAATGCCCCACAGCGCCCGGAAGGCGGGGTTCGAAAGACGAATGCGTCCGTCTGGCCCGAACACCGAAACGCCTTCGGAGAGGTGGTCGATGGTCTCGCCCTGCACCTTGAGCAAGGTGTTGTAGCGGGTCTCGAGATCGACCTGTTCCGTCAGGTTCTCAAAGACCCAGGTGGCGCCGCCCTGCGGATGGGCGGTTGCGAAGACCCGCAGCGTCTGTCCGTTCGGCAGGTGCCAGAGATCGGATTGGGTGTCGAGGGCGCGGTAGACCGAAAGTGCGGTGTCTTTCCAGGATTTCCAGTTCAACTGGTCCGGCAGCTTCTTGGCGGCGCGCAGGCGTTCCAACAGCTCGGCATTGTCCGGCCTGCTTTCGAGGAACGCGATATCGAGCTGCCAGAGCGAAACGAAGGCCTGATTGTAGAATTGAAGGCGGCGATCGCCGTCGAAGATCGCGACCGGTGTCGCCAGATGATCGAGCGTTTCGGCATGGCTCTTCAGCGTGCGTTCCAGCTCGGCTCGCACGGCCTCGATGCCGGAGACATCGACGGCGATGCCTGCCGAACCGCTCGCAACCTTCACGTCGACAACGTCGAAGAAGGTGCGGTTGCCTTGGACGACGGTCGAGATCTTGTCATGGAACGGCAATTCCGGTGTCGCCGTCGCGCGAATGCGTTCGCGGGCAATGGTGGTCAGCAGTTCGCGGCCTTCCTCGATAGCCTCGCCCGGCGATGCGGCATCCACTGCATCGCCATAGGCGTGATTGACCCAGGTCAACCGGCCGTCGGTGTCGCGCTGCCATGCCGGCAAATCGATGGAATCAAGGAGACCCTGGAAAGCCGAAATCGAGGCAAGCAACCGGTCGCGCTCGATCTTCAGTTCGGCAAGTTCGGCGCGCAGGTTGTTGAGCGCAACGAAACGGACGAACGCACGGCCGCCGGACACGCGGCCCTGCGCCTCGAGAATTTCGTCCCGGTGCGTCTCGACCACCATGTCGAAGCTATGGGCCGATTCACGCAGGCGATCGATCGCCCGTTCGAGTTCGGATGCAGAGCGCGGCCTGAGCCACAGCCCGAAAGCAAGGAATTCGTTGTCCTGGGGAGCACCTGTTTCCGGCGGCAACTGGCCAAGCAGCTCCGGGCGCTCGTCGCCGTCCCATATCACGATACGCCGGTTCTTGTCGGCGATCAGGGCTTCGTATTGCGAAATGCGCTGCTGTGCGTCGGAAAGCGCGGACCGGATATTGCGGCTTTCGTTTTCGAGGTTTCCGCGCTGACGTACCACCCAGAGTGTCGAAAGCAGTGCCGCCGAAATTACGCCGATGATGACGGAAAGACTGACGACCTGCGAGGATGTGAAAAGATGCGCGGAAGCCGCGGCTTCCGATTCCACCTGCGCGAAGACCGGCCGGGCTAGCGACGCAATGGCCGTACCGGCAGCAAAGGTCCCCGCGATGCGAGCCAACACCCCAAGCCTCGGCGTCGAAGCCGTGGGCGCTTCGATAGATTTCCTGTCGCCTGAAAGCAACGGGCAAGGGGCGGCGCGAACGCCATCCTTTGCCTGTTCAATCAGGCTGTGCATCGTTTCCGACATGCCCGGTATGTCTCCGTCCTTTAATGTGCCGCATCACGACAAGACATCCCATTTTCGAAGCAAACGGACGCGTCCGTGGCAACGAATCGAGTGCTAAAACAATACTTCGGAAGGGATTCGGCGGGAAGGTGTGTGTCAAAAAATAAGGGCGCGGCATTTGTCAATGCTGCGCCCTCTAGATGTTGTGGATATCGGCTGCCCGATTAATATCTGTAGTGGTCAGCCTTGAACGGGCCCTGCGGCGTAACGCCGATATACGCGGCCTGTTCTTCGGAAAGCTGCGTCAGTTTCACGCCGAGCTTGTCGAGGTGCAGGCGCGCGACCTTCTCGTCGAGGTGCTTGGGCAGGATGTAGACTTGATTCTGGTATTGGTCGGGCTTGGTGAAAAGCTCGATCTGGGCCAGCGTCTGGTTCGTGAACGAAGCCGACATGACGAAGGAAGGGTGACCCGTCGCGTTGCCGAGGTTCAGCAGGCGGCCCTCGGAAAGAAGGATGATGCGGTTGCCCTTCGGGAACTCGATCAGATCGACCTGCGGCTTGACATTCGTCCACTTCAGGTTGCGAAGCGCGGCGACTTCGATCTCGTTGTCGAAGTGACCGATGTTGCCGACGATCGCCATGTCCTTCATCGCACGCATATGGTCGATGCGGATCACGTCCTTGTTGCCTGTGGTGGTGATGAAGATATCCGCCGAGGAAACAACGTCTTCAAGCAGAACGACTTCGTAGCCGTCCATCGCAGCCTGCAGCGCGCAGATCGGATCGGCTTCCGTAACCTTGACGCGGGCGCCGGCACCGGAAAGCGAAGCGGCAGAACCCTTGCCGACATCGCCGTAACCGCAGACGACAGCAACCTTGCCGGCCATCATGACGTCCGTGCCGCGGCGGATGCCGTCGACCAGAGATTCCTTGCAGCCGTACTTGTTGTCGAACTTCGATTTGGTGACCGAATCGTTGACGTTGATCGCCGGGAAAGGCAGCAGGCCCTTCTGGCTGAGCTGATACAGGCGGTTCACGCCGGTGGTGGTTTCTTCAGTCACGCCCTTGATGGCATCGCGCTGCTTGGTGAACCAGCCCGGCGAAGCGGCCAGCCGCTTCTTGATCTGCGCGAAGAGGATTTCTTCTTCTTCCGAATGCGGGTTGGAGAGCACGTCCTCGCCGGCTTCGGCGCGGGCGCCGAGCAGGATGTACATCGTCGCGTCGCCACCATCATCGAGAATCATGTTGGAAACGCCGCCATCGGCCCACTGGAAAATCTTGTCGGTATAAACCCAGTAATCCTCAAGCGTTTCACCCTTGATCGCGAAGACCGGAACGCCGGAAGCGGCAATTGCCGCAGCCGCGTGGTCCTGCGTCGAGAAGATGTTGCACGAAGCCCAGCGGACTTCCGCGCCGAGGGCGACCAGCGTCTCGATGAGAACGGCCGTCTGGATCGTCATGTGCAGCGAGCCGGTGATGCGCGCGCCCTTGAGCGGCTTTGCTTGCCCGAATTCGGCGCGGCAGGACATCAGGCCCGGCATTTCAGTCTCGGCTATGGTGATTTCCTTGCGGCCGAAGTCCGCAAGACCGATATCGGCGACGACATAATCTTTTTCAGTGCTCATTGGGTTCTCCAGGGCTGAAAGGCGTCTCAGAAAAGCGAAGGCGCGAAGAGGCTCGCACCCGCAAAAACGTCCGCGCGCAAACGCGGCTATGCCCGCCGTTTAGCAGGCTTCCGTGACGAAGGCAATAATGATATAAAGAAGTCTTTATATGTTTATATGATCCGCTCGGGGAATCACATCTCTTCGCCGAACTTGTTCTGGATCAGCTCATCGAGTGCTTGCAGCGCCTGCGTGGCTTGATTTCCGCTGGCGGAGATGACGACGCTTGAGCCTGGGCTCGCGGCCAACATCATCAATCCCATGATCGAGTTGCCGCCGACCGTCATGCCATCCTTTGAGACGGTGATCGCTGCGTCGAAGGTCTCGACCGTTTGCACGAATTTCGCCGAAGCACGGGCATGCAGTCCGCGCTTGTTGATGATGAGAATTTCACGAGAGAGCGAGGAGGTCATGAGAGGTTGGCTCGTTATTTGCCGCTCAGAACGCGACTGGCGACGTTGATGTACTTTCGGCCGGCCTCGGACGCTTCGACGAGCGCCTTCTCCATGTTGTTTTCGCCGCGCACGCCTGCAAGCTTGATGAGCATCGGCAGGTTCATGCCGGCGATGACTTCCGTATGGCCGCTGCTCATCACCGAGATCGCGAGATTGGAGGGCGTGCCGCCAAACATATCGGTCAGGATAACCACGCCATGACCATCGTCTGCACTTGCCACCGCTTCGAGAATATCCTGCCGCCTCTGATCCATGTCGTCCTCAGGACCGATACAGACCGTTTCGATGAATTTCTGAGGACCGACAACGTGTTCGACCGCATGACGAAACTCTTCAGCCAGCTTGCCATGCGTGACAAGCACAAGTCCGATCATGATACTACTGCTCCTCGTGGCGTATGCAAACGGCGGATCGAATATCGCAATGCAGCAATCTCGTCCACCGTGGGGGCACATCTTGGCGATGAAAAGCCGAAGTGCAAGACAAAAATACGACTTTATGGCTCAGATTTGCTGATTTCGCAGGCATTATCGTCCGATATCGGGCACCCTTGCCATTAATACAGCCAGTGGCAGCGGTGTGTTAGCCAGCAACCGAACGGCCGGCAGATCAATGTGATCGGCAATCACGGCTCGCTCGCCGTCCGGTGGAACGCGATCCTGGCCTGACGCGCTGCCGGGAAGGATCGCATAGTGCATCGGGGCTTCGGCGACGTGCGGCACGCGAATGATCCCGGTGCCCCGCAGTTCGATCAGGCCTGCGGTGGAGGCCGGGCACTGCGCGATCACGTCATCGTTGCGTTGTGAAATGAGAACCTGATCGTCTGCGACCAGCATGGAGACAATGCCCATGCGATTGCCTTCGCTGACGCATGTAAATGCAAGCATCGACTTTCCCCATCCCGAAGGGCCGAGGAACAGCAGTCCGGTCTTGCCGACCACAATGGCAGTCGCATGAATATTTGAAGCCCCGGTCGTCATGCTACGGAATCGGCAGGCAGGGCGAGAGTGAAGCGAGCGCCGATGACCTTTTCGGTCTCCGGATCAATGATGTTTTCGGCCCGCAGCGAACCGCCGTGCGCTTCGGCGATCTGGCGGCTGATCGACAGGCCGAGGCCTGAATTCTGGCCGAAGCCCTCGGCTTCGGGGCGGTCGGTATAGAACCGCTCGAAGATCCGATCGATATTCTCAGCCTGAATGCCCGGACCGTTGTCTTCGACATAAACGATACAGCGCGAGCGGGTCCGCACCAGCCTTACGGTGATCTTGCCGTCCTGATCGGAGACGAAGGAGCGGGCGTTCTCGATCAGATTGGTGATGATCTGGCCGATGCGCAGGTCGTGGCCTTTGACGACGAAACGCGTCTTCACGCCCGGCTTGCGCTCGATGGCGAATTCGATCTGCACTTCCTTCTTGCGGCTGCGGATCTGCCGCGAAATCTCGACAAGATCGCGTAGCAGCACCTCGAGATCCACCGAGCCGGCATCGACGCGAGCGAGTTCCGCATCGAGACGCGAGGCGTCGGAAATGTCGCTGATGAGGCGGTCGAGGCGCCGAACATCGTGCTGGATGACGTCCATGAGACGCTTCTTGGAATCGTCCGACTTGGCAAGCGGCAGCGTTTCGACGGCGCTACGCAGCGAGGTCAGCGGGTTCTTCAGCTCGTGGCTGACATCCGCCGCAAAGCTCTCGATCGCGTCGATGCGGTCGTAGAGAGCGGTCGTCATCTCGCGAAGCGCGATGGACAGGTTGCCGATTTCATCCTGCCGGGCCGAGAAATCCGGGATCTCTTCGCGCTCCTTGGCCCCGCGGCGCACGCGGATGGCGGCAGCCGAAAGACGGCGCAAGGGATTGGCAATGGTCGAGGAAAGAACCAGCGACAGAAGAACGTTGACCAGAGTGGCAACCCCGAACACCCGCATGATGGCGAGACGCTCGGCATGCACGATGTTGTCGATGTCGCCGGCCTGCGTGGACAACAGGAGAACACCCAGCACCGCCCGGAATCGCTGGACGGGAACCGCGACCGAAACGATCAGCTCGCCCTTTTCGGTCGTACGCACGACGGCGCCGCGCACGCCGGTCAGCGCGTTCATCACTTCTGGATAGATCGAACCGTCACCGCCCGGCGCCTCCTTGTAGAGCGGCAGGTTGCCAGGTTGCAGGACCTTGTTGAAGATGGTGGTGAACCATTCCCCCCAGGTCTGCTCCTCGTCCTCGACAGGCGGCAGGTCGAACCGCAGAACCTGGCCGCGCGAATAAAGGTGACGCGAATCGAGCAGCAGGTTTGCGTCGGCGTCGAAGATTCGAGCGCGCGTCCTGGTCGGCGAAATCAGCCGGCGAAGCACCGGTGCGACCTTCTCCGGATCGATCGGAAATTCGAGGTCTTCGTCGTTCGGAACAGGCGTGATGCTCTGGCCGGCCTGCAGTTCAAGCAGTTTCTCGGGATCGATCGTGATCGAGTTGGTGTCGACGGATGCGGAGGCGGAGACCGCGCCCGCAATGATTTCGCCTTGCGTCAGCAGGCTCTCGACGCGGGCGTCGATCAGTCCTTCGCGGAACTGGTTGAGGTAAAGAATGCCGCCGACGAGAACAACCAGCGCAGCAAGATTGAAAAACAGGATGCGGCGCGTGAGGCTCGAAAAGACGGCATTGCCGAAGATCCGGCGGATGATCGTAAACGGATGGGACCAACGTCGTCCCCTGACGCGGCGGCCGCTGAGGCCCTCCACGTCATCAAGATCCCTTTCCTGCACCAACTGTGCCAACGACATGCCCTTTCGGAGAGCGGACCGCTTGCGCGGCCCTCAGCTCTCGGCAATTCTCACGTGCCGCGCCGCTCGGGCATCAGGCTGCTTCGCGGAAGCGGTATCCCACTCCGTAGAGCGTTTCAATCATATCAAAGTCGTTGTCGACCATCTTGAACTTCTTGCGAAGCCGCTTGATGTGGCTGTCGATCGTGCGATCGTCGACATAGACCTGTTCATCATAGGCCGCATCCATCAATGCGTCGCGGCTTTTGACGACGCCCGGGCGCTGCGCCAGGGAATGCAGGATCAGGAATTCCGTGACTGTCAGCGTGACGGGCTCGCCCTTCCAGGTGCAGGTGTGCCGCTCCTGGTCCATCACCAGTTGGCCGCGCTCCAGCGAGCGGGCAAGCTGGGCGGCTCCCGGCTTCGGCGCAACGCCGCCGGCCGCTGCCGTCGCCTCGCGGCTAGAGGCACGGCGCAGAACGGCGCGGACGCGCTCGACCAGGAGCCTCTGCGAGAAAGGCTTGGTGATGAAGTCGTCGGCCCCCATCTTCAAGCCGAAAAGCTCGTCGATTTCCTCGTCCTTGGAGGTCAGGAAAATCACCGGCATGTCGGATTTCTGGCGCAGGCGTCGCAGCAGTTCCATCCCGTCCATTCGCGGCATCTTGATGTCGAAGATGGCAAGCTGCGGCGGGCGCGCGAGAAGACCGTCGAGGGCCGATGCGCCGTCCGTGTATGTCTCGACCTTATATCCTTCAGCCTCAAGCGCAATCGACACTGAGGTTAGGATGTTGCGGTCGTCGTCAACGAGCGCGATTGTCGCCATGGTATTCGTCTCCGTCATCTATGCGCGTCTCCAAGGAATATAGAACTGTCCCCCAGGCGGCCTTTCTGAACCGGATGCGCTTATGGGGATAAAGGTGGAACAAATTGTGGCAAAGATAAAGGGGACGATTGTTGCAAAGTTTTGATGGCAACCACTGGCTGTGCGACAAAGTGATCCGGCCCCCGTTAATTCAAACGATTTAAAATAATCGCAATCAATTTAAATCGATTAAATATTTGATATTACTACATTTTATCGATTTTCGGCTATTGCGTTTTAAAAATCCAACCCGTACGGTCGCGTTCAGTTCTTAATGGCACGAGCCTCAAGGGAAGGGAAATACCATGGTGTTGTTCGGACTCCACAACCCGGCGGTAGAGCTGGCGACGACAGGTTTGGCGGGTGCAAAGAGCGTCCGCTATAACTTTACCGCCGCTTCTCTGTATGAAGAGTCGATTCGCCGGGGTGAGGCCGAACTCACCGCTCATGGAGCACTGCGGGCCTTGACGGGCCAGCACACCGGCCGGTCGCCGCGCGACAAGTTCGTCGTCCGCGATGAAAATACCGAAGGTCAGATCTGGTGGGATAACAACAAGCCGATGTCGCCGGAGCATTTTGCGCTGCTGAAGCAGGACATGCTGGCGCATGCGGCTGGAAAGGAACTGTTCGTGCAGGACCTGATCGGCGGTGCGGACGCGGCTAACGCCTTGCCGACCCGCGTTGTAACCGAACTCGCCTGGCATTCGCTGTTCATCCGCAATCTTCTGATCCGTCCGCAACGTTCCGCGCTCGAAACCTTCGTTCCCAAGCTGACGATCATCGACCTGCCGAGCTTCAAGGCCGACCCCGAGCGCTATGGCTGCCGCACTGAAACCGTGATCGCCTGCGACCTGACGAACGGCGAAGTCCTGATCGCTGGAACGTCTTATGCCGGCGAGATGAAGAAGTCGGTCTTCACCGTGCTCAACTACCTTTTGCCGGCCAAGGGCGTCATGCCGATGCACTGCTCGGCGAATGTCGGTCCGGATGGCGACGCGGCTGTCTTCTTCGGACTTTCCGGCACCGGCAAGACGACGCTGTCGGCCGATCCGGCTCGCACGCTGATCGGCGATGACGAGCACGGCTGGGGCGAAAACGGCATCTTCAATTTCGAAGGCGGTTGCTACGCCAAGACGATCCGCCTGTCGGCAGAAGCCGAGCCTGAAATCTACGCCACCACCCAGCGTTTCGGCACGGTTCTCGAAAACGTCGTCCTGAACGACCTGCGTGAACCGGACTTCAATGATGGATCGCTGACGGAAAACACCCGATGTGCTTACCCCCTGGATTTCATTCCGAACGCTTCTGAAACGGGCCTGGCGGGCCACCCAAAGACGATCATTATGCTGACGGCAGACGCCTTCGGTGTGATGCCGCCGATTGCCAAGCTTTCTCCGGATCAGGCGATGTACCACTTTCTCTCGGGCTACACCGCAAAGGTTGCCGGAACGGAGAAGGGCGTCACCGAGCCGGAAGCGACCTTCTCGACCTGCTTCGGCGCACCGTTCATGCCGCGCCATCCGTCTGAATACGGCAATCTGCTGAAGGATCTCATTGGCCGCCACGGTGTGGAGTGCTGGCTGGTCAACACCGGCTGGACGGGCGGCGCCTACGGCACCGGTAAGCGCATGCCGATCAAGGCAACGCGCGCACTTCTTGCAGCAGCGCTCTGCGGAGAGCTCGGCAAGGTCGAGTTCCGCACGGATCCGAACTTCGGCTTCGCTATACCCGTGGCGGTTCAGGCCGTCGAAAGCGGCATCCTCGATCCACGGTCCACATGGCAGGATGCCGTCGCCTACGACGCGCAGGCTGCAAAGCTCGTGGCCATGTTCATCGAGAACTTCGCCAAGTTCGAAGATCATGTCGATGGCGGGGTGCGCGATGCGGCCCCGGGTTTTCAGATCGCTGCTGAGTAATAGAGCAAAGCATTGATGATTCACGTGAAACCCCGGCGTTTTTTCGCCGGGTTTTTGCGTGTTTCCAAGCAGGCGGCAATGTGAGATAGAAATCGCATGGCCAGCGACCCGCTCTATATCGACGACAGGATCACCATCGCCGGATGGGAACTGACAGAACAATTCGTTCTGGCAGGCGGCCCCGGCGGGCAGAACGTCAACAAGGTATCGACCGCGGTCCAGCTCTTCTTCAACGTTGTGAACTCGCCGGCGCTCAACGAACGGGTCAAGGCCAATGCCGTAAAGCTTGCCGGCAGGCGCCTCTCCAAGGAAGGCGTGCTGATGATCGAGGCAAGCCGTTTCCGCAGCCAGGAACGCAATCGCGAGGATGCGCGCGAACGGCTGAAGGAAATGATTCTCGAGGCAGCAAAGCCGCCACCGCCGCCGCGCAGGAAGACGAAGCCGACGAAAGGCTCTGTCGAACGGCGGCTGAAAGCGAAGTCCGGCCGTTCCGAGGTCAAGAAGATGCGGGGGCGTCCGCCGGGCGCAGAGTAAGATGCCGCAGTTGCCGAACGGCGTTCGCCATAATCCCGAATATCTCAGCCGTTCGCGTCAGGAAGCGCTGGTCGCTGCGATCCGGGCGATCGTTGCCGATGCGCCCCTCTTCGTGCCTGTCATGCCTGGAACCGGCAAGCCGATGTCCGTCCGGATGACGAATTGCGGACCTCTGGGATGGGTCACGGACAAGGAGCGCGGCTATCGCTATCAGCCGACACATCCGGTAACGGCAAAGCCCTGGCCGGATATGCCGCAGGAGCTGGTGGAGATCTGGAACGACGTCTCCGGCTATCAAAAGCCGCCGCAGGCCTGCCTCGTCAATTTCTATGCGGATGAAGCCCGCATGGGATTGCATCAGGACAAGGACGAAGAGGACCTTGAGGCGCCGGTCGTATCCATCTCGCTCGGCAACGCCTGCCTTTTCCGTGTCGGCGGGTTGGATCGTAGCGACCGGACCCTGTCCTTCAAGCTGTCGAGTGGTGACGTCGTTGTTCTCGGTGCCGAGGGGAGGCTGTGCTTCCACGGTGTGGACCGCATCTACCCGGCAACCTCGACCTTGCTGAAAAACGGCGGTCGCATCAACCTGACGCTCCGCCGTGTAACCCGTTAGAGCATTTCCGCTTTTCTCCGAATCGCGAAAACGCTCTAACCTTTTGTTTTTACGCAATTTCGAACGCAAAACCGCTATGCACTTTTGCTGGAATTGCTCTAGAGCTTTCTGAGCGCAACCTGCTCGGTCAGATGATTCTGGCCCTTGCGCAGGATGAGGTCGGCGCGCGGACGCGTGGGCAGGATATTCTCGCGCAGGTTCTTGAGGTTGATGTTCTCCCAGAGCCCTTCCGCAATCGAAAGCGCTTCTTCCTCGCTGATCGACGCGTAGCGGTGAAAGAACGAGTTCGGATCGCGAAACGCCGTCTCGCGCAGGCGCATGAAACGTGTGACGTACCAGTTGTGAATCCGGCTTTCTTCCGCGTCGATATAAATCGAGAAGTCGAAGAAGTCGGAAACCATCGGCACGATCTTGCCGCCTGCGGGCAGATCGCGCGACTGCAGCACATTGATGCCCTCGAAGATCAAAATATCGGGCCGGTCGATGATCGTGTATTCGTTCGGCAACACGTCGTAGACCAGGTGCGAGTAGGACGGTGCCTTGACGTTCGGCTGCCCCGCCTTGATCGCGGCCAGAAAGCGCAGGATTGCGCCAGTGTCGTAGCTTTCAGGGAAACCCTTTCGCTGCATCAGGTTTTCCCGTTGCAGCACGGCGTTCGGATAGAGAAAGCCATCCGTCGTCACCAGGTCCACCTTGGGGCTGGAAGGCCAGCGGCGCAACAGTTCCTTCAGGATGCGGGCCGTCGTCGACTTGCCAACGGCCACCGAGCCGGCGATCCCGATGACGAAGGGCGTCTTGGCAACATTGGAGAGGCTGAGGAATCGATTGCGCTGCTCGAAAAGCAACTGCGACGATTCCACATGTGCCGACAGCAGCCGTGACAACGACAGATAGATCCGTCGTACCTCGTCGAGGTCGATCGGGTCGCCCATGGAGCGCAGCCGTTTGACTTCGTCCAGTGTCAGCGTCAGCGGCGTATCTGCCCGGAAATGCGCCCACTCCTCCGACGAAAAGAAGTGATACGGCGAGTAGTCGTTCGCCTGGAAGTGGTCGAGCGCCTCAGGTGCGCCATGGATTTGCTTCGCAATGCTCATGGATCTTGCCGACCGGCCTTTTCCTTGATGCCGGATTGCCCGGTCCGGCGTTCGAGTTCGTCCATCACACTGTGCAACGGAATGCCTGCGATCTTCAATACGACCAAGAGATGATAGAGGACGTCGGCCGCCTCGTAGGCGAGATTGTCGCGATCATCGACAACCGCGGCCATCACAACCTCGATCGCTTCCTCTGCGAGTTTCTTCGCTGCTTTCGTTTGTCCGGCGGCGACCAGCTTGGCAGTCCAGGATTCGGTCGCAGGTGCCTTCGAGCGCTCGTCGATGATCTTTTCGAGATCGAAAAGGGTAAATTGGGTCATTGCCTAGCCTTCAGCTCAGTCGAGACGCATCGCGATGCCGTTGGAGGCCATATAGCGCTTGGCCTCGCCGACGGAATAGGTACCGAAGTGGAAGATCGAGGCGGCAAGAACGGCGGTCGCGTGCCCCTGCTTGACACCAGCCACCAGATCGTCGAGATCGCCGACGCCGCCGGATGCGATCACCGGTACCCGCACGGCATCGGCAATCGCCCGCGTCAGTTCGAGATCGTAGCCGACTTTGGTGCCGTCGCGGTCCATCGAGGTGACGAGCAGTTCGCCGGCGCCACGTTCGACCATTTTCGCGGCGAAATCCACGGCATCGATGCCCGTCGCAGTGCGGCCRCCATGCGTGTAGATCTCCCAGGCGCTGATGTTGTCGCCGCCGACCGCCCGCGTCAGTCGACGCTTGGCGTCGATGGAAACGACAATGCACTGGTCGCCGAACTTGTCCGCCGCTTCTGACACGAAATCCGGATTGTTGACGGCCGCCGAATTGATCGAAACCTTGTCGGCGCCGCAAAGCAGCAGCTTTCGTATATCGCCAAGCGTGCGCACGCCGCCGCCGACGGTCACAGGCATGAAGCACTGCTCGGCGGTTCGCGCCACGACATCGAAGATCGTTTCGCGATTGTCGGAGGAGGCGGTGATGTCGAGGAAGCAGAGTTCGTCGGCGCCGGCCGCATCATAAGCCTTGGCAGCCTCCACGGGATCGCCGGCATCGACCAGGTTGACGAAATTGACGCCTTTGACGACGCGGCCGTCCTTGACGTCGAGGCAGGGAATGACACGGGCCTTGAGGGTCATTGCACGATCTCCTTTGCCCGCGCCGCCTTAATCAGCGCCAGGGCGTCGCTGGGGTCGATACGGCCATCATAGAGCGCGCGACCGGAAATCGCGCCCTCCAGCTTGCATGCGTCGGGCTGCAGCATGCGCTTGACGTCGTCGATCGACGCGAGGCCGCCAGATGCGATGACCGGTATGGAAACGGCGTCGGCAAGTTCCAGCGTCGAATCCCAGTTGATGCCGGTCAGAATGCCGTCGCGGTCGATATCGGTATAGATGATCGCGGCAACACCGGCGCCCTCGAACTTCCTGGCCAGTTCGATGATCCCGAGCTGCGAAGCCTCGGCCCATCCCTCGACGGCCACCTTGCCGCCCTTGGCATCGATGCCAACTGCGACGCGGCCGGGAAATGCCTTGCAGGCTTCGATCACCAGCGCCGGGTCGCGCACTGCAATCGTGCCGAGGATGACACGTGTCAACCCGCGCGACAGCCAGTTCTCGATGTGATCGAGCGTGCGGATGCCGCCGCCCAGTTGCACCGGGTTCGTCGTCGCCTTGAGGATCGCATCGACAGCCGCGCCGTTGACGCTCTCCCCGGCAAAGGCGCCATTGAGGTCAACCACGTGAAGCCATTCGAAGCCCTGGTCCTCGAAAGCCTTGGCCTGCGCGGCGGGGTCCGGATTGTAGACGGTCGCCTGCTCCATGTCGCCAAGCTTGAGGCGGACGCACTGGCCGTCCTTGAGGTCGATAGCAGGAAATAGGATCATTCTGTTCAGTCCTTGCAATCGCGCGAGCTCAGGGGTTCCAGCGCAGGAAGTTGGCAATCAGGGCGAGCCCGAGTTTCTGGCTCTTCTCCGGATGGAACTGGGCTCCCACCATGTTGTCGCGGCCGACAAAGGCGGTGATCGGTCCGCCGTAGCCGGCCGTCGCAATCACATTGTCTTCATTCGCCGCGGCCAGATGGTAGGAATGAACGAAATAGGCATGCAGTCCGTCCGGCCCGGTCGCAATCCCGTCGAAAAGCGGGTGAGGGCTGCGCAGGTCGAGCGTGTTCCAGCCGATCTGCGGAATTTTCAGATTGGGATCGTCAGGCGTCATCTTGACGACATCGCCTGGGATCCAGCCGAAACCGTTCGTCACGGTCTTCTCAAGGCCGCGCGATGACATCAGCTGCATGCCGACGCAGATGCCGAGGAAGGGCCGAGCCTTCATCTCGACTGCCTCGAGGAGTGCCTCGCTCATACCGTCGACGGCGTCCAGTCCACGCCGGCAATCCGCATAGGCGCCGACGCCCGGAAGCACGACGCGGTCGGCGGCGGCCACGTTCTCGGCTCTGTCGGTGAGATCGATCACGGCATCGATGCCGGCTTCACKGGCGGCGCGCTCAAAGGCCTTCGTCGCTGAACGCAGATTGCCTGAGCCGTAGTCGATTATTGCGACGCGCATCAGCGTCCTCCATCAAAACCAAAGAGACCGAGCGATGTGGCGTTGCGGCGCGCATYGGCATGGGAGGCACTGTCCCATTGCGGCGAAGGAACGCGGCTTTCGTCACGAATGTCGGTCTGAACACCAGAAAAATAGATCTCTTCGGCGACCTGCAAGCAATCAGCCGAGACCAGCCCATCCTCCTCCCAGCCTTTTGAGGCCAGGCTGCGGATACGGAAATTCTGTCCTTCAAGGGCCACGAGAAGGCTCGTTGCAAAGGTGATCGCAGCGCCGATCGGCCAAAGCCCGGGACGGTCCAGCAGGGCGCCGCCGAGGCTTTGCAGCAGGAAGGCAGCGATCGCATGCGGCCAGAGCCGATGGGCGGCAAGCCAGAGCCACGGAAACAGGAAGCCGAGCACAGTAAAGCCGTCGCGGATGATCTGCGTCTTCTCGTGTGCGACATCGGCCCCGCCGGGAGCAGTCAGAACCACATAGCTGGAAGTCATGTCGTCAAGCTCCCTGAAGGGGCTCAGACGAGCGTGCCCTTCGTCGAGGGAACACGGCCCGCCTGCCTCGGATCGATCTCTGTCGCCGTGCGCAATGCGCGGGCAACGGCCTTGAAGCATGTCTCTGCGATATGGTGGTTGTTGGCACCATAATGGTTGACGATATGCAGCGTGATGCCGGCGTTCTGGGCAAGCGCCTGGAAAAATTCACGGACGAGCTCGGTGTCGAACGTGCCGATCTTCGGTGCGCTGAAAGCGACGTTCCACACAAGGAAGGGACGACCGGAGAGATCAACGGCTGCCTTCGTCATCGTCTCGTCCATGGCGAGATCGATCGACGCGTAGCGCGTGATGCCGCGGCGGTCGCCGAGTGCCTTGGCGATGGCCTGACCGATGGCGATACCCGTATCTTCCACCGTGTGGTGATCGTCGATATGCAGGTCACCCTTGGTCTCGATCTCCATGTCGATCAGCGAATGTCGCGACAGCTGGTCGAGCATGTGGTCGAAGAAGCCGACGCCGGTGGAAATCTTCGCTTTTCCGATACCGTCGAGGTTGACGGCCACCGAGACCGAAGTTTCGTTCGTCTTGCGCGACACCGCGCCGGTGCGGCTTGCTGTGGTTTCGGCCATATGGCTGCTCCATCGGGAAATACGGCCGTTCCTTATCAGGCGGGCCTGGAAATATCCAGAACCGCGGCGGCAGAAATCGAAGCCATTTGCAATCGGCTCCCGCCAACTTACATAGGTCTCAACAAGGCCGGCGATCGGCCCGGTGCAAAGGCCCGGCAAGCGGGCGAAGGTGTATTGATGACAACGATTATTACAGTTCGAAAGGGCGGCAAGGTCATTATGGCGGGCGACGGTCAGGTGAGCCTTGGTCAGACGGTGATGAAAGGCAATGCCCGCAAGGTTCGCCGCATCGGCAAGGGAGAAGTGATTGCCGGTTTCGCGGGCGCGACCGCCGACGCGTTCACCCTTCTGGAGCGGCTTGAAAAAAAGCTCGAGCAGTATCCCGGGCAGCTGATGCGGGCGGCCGTCGAACTCGCCAAGGACTGGCGCACCGACAAGTATCTGCGCAATCTTGAAGCCATGATGCTGGTTGCGGACAAATCCGTGACGCTGGCTATCACCGGCAACGGCGATGTTCTTGAACCCGAGCACGGCGCCATCGCAATCGGCTCAGGTGGGAATTATGCGTTCGCAGCCGCCCGCGCCTTGATGGACACCGACAAGTCCGCCGAGGAAGTCGCCCGACGTGCTCTCGATATTGCCGCTGACATTTGTGTCTATACCAACCACAATATCGTGGTCGAAACGCTGGATGCGGACGCCTGATCCTTTCCGAGAGATTTCACCCCTGATGGGACATAGAAGATGACGACTTTTTCCCCCCGCGAGATCGTATCCGAACTCGACCGCTACATCATCGGCCAGCATGAGGCCAAGCGCGCCGTGGCGATCGCGTTGCGCAACCGTTGGCGTCGCCAGCAGCTCGAACCAGATCTGCGCGACGAGGTCATGCCCAAGAATATCCTGATGATCGGCCCGACAGGCGTCGGCAAGACGGAGATCTCCCGTCGTCTCGCCAAGCTGGCCGGCGCGCCGTTCATCAAGGTGGAAGCAACAAAGTTCACCGAAGTCGGCTATGTCGGCCGCGATGTCGAGCAGATCATCCGCGACCTCGTCGAAGTCGGCATCGGCCTTGCACGCGAAAAGAAGCGGTCTGAAGTGCAGGCGAAAGCCCATATGAGCGCCGAGGAACGCGTCCTCGACGCGCTGGTAGGCTCGACGGCGTCGCCCGCCACCCGTGACAGCTTCCGCAAGAAGCTGCGCACCGGCGAAATGGACGACAAGGAAATCGATATCGAAGTGGCCGATACCAACACCGGCATGGGCGGCTTCGACATTCCAGGCATGCAAGGCGGCAATGTCGGCGTTCTCAACTTGTCGGAAATGTTCGGCAGGGCGATGGGCGGCCGTACCAAGAAGGTCCGCACGACGGTCAAGGCGTCCTATGCCGAGCTGATCCGTGACGAGTCCGACAAGCTGATCGACAACGAGGTTATCCAGCGCGAGGCGGTCAGTGCGGTCGAGAACGACGGCATCGTCTTCCTCGACGAGATCGACAAGATTGCTGCCCGCGATGGCGGCATGGGTGCCGGCGTCTCTCGCGAAGGCGTGCAGCGCGATCTTCTGCCGCTCGTCGAAGGCACGACCGTCTCCACCAAATACGGACCGGTGAAGACCGACCATGTCCTCTTCATCGCCTCGGGCGCCTTTCATGTCTCCAAGCCTTCGGACCTCCTGCCGGAACTGCAGGGTCGCCTGCCGATCCGCGTCGAACTACGGCCGCTGACCAAGGAAGACTTCCGCCGCATTCTGACGGAAACCGAGGCGAGTCTCATTCGCCAGTATCGGGCGCTGATGGAAACTGAAGGTCTGAACCTCGACTTCACGGATGACGCCATCGACGCGCTCGCCGATGTCGCCGTTCACTTGAACTCGTCGGTCGAAAACATCGGTGCGCGCCGTCTGCAGACGGTAATGGAGCGGGTGCTGGACGAAATCTCGTTCAATGCTCCAGATCGCGGCGGCACTGCGGTGACAATCGACGCGGCCTACGTTCGCCAGCATGTCGGCGATCTCGCCCAGAACACGGATCTGTCGCGCTTCATACTGTGATGTTGGCACCGGCCTTGCTCGCAACCGGGACGATTCCGGATTTTTGACTGTTTGCACTCTCGACAACGGGCCTTTTACTTTTTAGTGAAAGGCCCGCTTTGTTATCCGCGCCAGCATTATTCGGCCAAGATTATGGTCCAGTCAGCGCGTTTCGTGACCAATGCCAGGAATGATGGGAACGCTGATCGTGCGACGCCTTCTGACAAGCCTTCTGATTGCTGTTGCCGTGCTGTCCGCGGCGCCTGCATTTGCCATCGAAGTCGTGCCGCCGGGCAATCGTCATGCTGAGCAGCCTGATATTCCGGGCGCGTCCGTTCGCCGGACCAAGGGCACCAAGACATCCTTCGATCGCAAGTACGACAAGGTCCACGAACTTCTCGCGACCGACCATGAGCTGATGGGCAAGATCAAGAAGGTCTCCGCTGCCTACGGCATTGATCCGATCCACGTCGTCGGCGCCATCGTCGGCGAACACACCTACAATGTCGACGCTTACGACCGGCTGCAGTCCTACTACGTCAAGGCCGCCTCCTACGCGGGCGAGAGCTTCCGCTTTGCCTATGGTGGCGAGGACGTCGATGATTTCATCAAGCGGCCACAGTTTGCCGAATGCAGCGGCAAGGGCGATTCCTACGTGCTGTGGAGCTGCCGCGAGGATGTCTGGGAAAGCGATTTCCGCGGCAGGACCGTCGATGGCAAGAGCTTCCCGGACAATCGCTTCAGTGCGGTGTTCTTCCAGCCCTTCTACGCGGGCCAGACCTTCGGGCTCGGCCAGATCAATCCGCTGACCGCACTTATGCTCTCGGATCTCGTCACCAAGGTCTCTGGCTACGACAGGCTGAACGAAAAGGATGCCGGCGGCGTATACCGGGCGATCATGCAGCCTGACATCTCGCTCGCCTTCGTCGCGGCCTCCGTCCGCAAGTCGATCGACGACTACAAGCAGATCGCCGGCATGGATATCTCGAAGAATCCCGGCCTGACGGCGACGCTCTACAATGTCGGCAATTCGCGCCAGCGCGCCTCGGCACTGGCCGCCAAGAACCGCGCATCGGGTCAGACCGTCTTGCCGGAAGAGAACTACTACGGCTGGCTGGTCAACGACAAGCTGGACGAGCTCGAGCGCCTGCTCTAGTTCTAGCCTTGCCGGGAGGGAGACAATCCTCCGCGAAAGGCCAGGCTCTGATGGACATGCGTCCAGACCCCTTTGTTCCGCCCGCACCGATGCCTCGCACGGTGCCGCCAGGCCGATTGGAGATCATCCGCACCATCCTGCGCAATCCGCTGGAGCTATGGGGCGAGCCGTCCTACACGCTGCCCTGGATCAAGACGCGGTTCTTCCGGGAACGCACCCTCATCGTCAACGATCCGGGGCTGATCAGGCACGTCCTCGTCGACAATGCAGCAAACTACCGCATGTCGGATATTCGCCAGCTCGTCCTGCGCCCGATCCTGCGCGACGGGCTGCTGACGGCCGAAGGCGAGGTGTGGAAGCGGTCGCGCAAGGCGGTTGCGCCGGTCTTCACGCCGCGCCATGCAAACGGCTTTGCCGGACAGATGCTGCGCCAATCCGAGGACTATGCGCGAAAGTACGAATCAGCCGGCGGCGAGGGCCAGGTGTTCGAAATCGCCAGCGACATGACGGAGCTGACCTTCGTGATCCTCGCCGACACGTTGTTTTCCGGCGAGATCGTGACCTCGTCGGACAGTTTCGCAGACGATGTGAACGCGCTGCTGCACCGCATGGGGCGCGTCGATCCGATGGACCTGCTGCGCGCTCCGTCCTGGGTGCCGCGCGTGACGCGCATTGGCGGCCAGAAGGTCCTCGACAAATTCCGTTTCATCGTGCGCCAGACAATGGATGCGCGCCTGGCGCGGATGAAAGCCGATCGGGCGTCGACGCCCGAAGATTTTCTGACGCTGTTGCTGGAGCAGGCAGCCACCGGTGGTCTCTCCAACGAGGAAATAGAAGACAATATTCTGACCTTCATCGGCGCGGGCCACGAAACGACAGCGCGGGCGCTTGCCTGGACGCTCTATTGCGTGGCCAACACGCCTCATTTCCGTGATGCGATGGAAGATGAGATAGGCCGGGTCATGGCGAGCGGCGCCGAGCCGGTTCAGTGGCTTGACCTTATGCCATACACCCGCGCTGCCTTCGAGGAGGCGCTGCGGCTCTATCCGCCCGCTCCCTCGATCAACCGCGCCGCGATCGCCGCCGATAGATGGGCCGATGCCAAAGGCGAAACTGTGGACATCGAAGCCGGTGTCACGGTCCTCATCATGCCGTGGACCCTGCATCGCCACGAACTCTACTGGGAAAAGCCCCGCGCCTATATGCCGGAACGCTTCCTGCCGGAAAATCGCGGCAAGATCGGCCGCTTTCAGTTCCTGCCTTTCGGCGCCGGTCCACGCGTTTGCATCGGGGCGACCTTCGCGCTCCAGGAAGCGGTGATCGCGCTCGCGGTGCTGATGAGGCGTTTCCGTTTCGATATGACGGACCAAACCAGGCCTTGGCCGGTCCAGAAGCTGACGACCCAGCCACAGAACGGCCTGCCGTTGCGTGTCACGCCGCGCGCATCGCCCTAAAAGGCATAAATCTTTCGAACTATTGCACAATTGACTATCAATGAAAGCCGGGCAAAGTGGCAGCATGCGAAAGCCGCCATTGTCCGAGGAGATATTCCATGAGCCGCATCGATAAAAACGGTCTTGCGATCGAGCCAGTCCTTCACGCGTTTCTGGTCGACGAAGCACTGCCCGGGCTCAAGGTCGACGCGGATAGGTTTTTCGCTGATTTTTCGGCGATCGTTCATGATCTTGCTCCGAAGAATCGCGAATTGTTGGCAAAGCGTGATGCGCTCCAGCTCCGAATCGACGACTGGTATCGCCAGCATGGCGCGCCAACCGACATGGAAGCGTATCAGGCCTTCTTGCGAGACATTGGCTATCTCTTGCCGGAAGGCTCGGATTTCCAGGTGTCGACGACGAATGTCGACCCTGAAATCGCCTCGATCGCCGGCCCGCAGCTGGTTGTCCCCGTCATGAACGCCCGCTACGCGCTCAACGCCGCCAATGCCCGCTGGGGTTCGCTCTACGATGCGCTCTATGGAACCGACGCGATTGCCGAAAGCGATGGCGCAGAGAAGGGCAAGGGCTACAATCCCAAGCGCGGCGAAAAGGTCATCGCCTGGGTCCGCGATTTTCTCGATGGCGCCGTTCCGCTGGCCGATTGGAGCTGGAAGGATGTCGCGGGCTTTGCGGTCAAGGACGGCGTGCTTGCCATGACGTCGACCGACGGGGAACACGTTTCCCTGACGGATCAGGCGCATTTTGCCGGCTATCGAGGCGAAGCATCCGCACCGACGCATGTACTCCTGAAGAACAACGGCATCCATATCGACATCGTGATCGATGCCTCCACCGCCATCGGCAAGAGCGACCCGGCGCATATTTCCGATATTTGGCTCGAATCGGCGATTACCGCCATCATGGACTGCGAAGATTCCATCGCTGCCGTCGACGCCGAGGACAAGACCGTCGTCTATCGCAACTGGCTGGGCCTGATGAAGGGCGATCTTGAGGAAGAAGTGGCCAAGGGCGGTTCGACGTTCATTCGCAAGCTTAATCCGGATATCGAATACACCGGCCCGGACGGTGTTCCTTTCGAGGTTCGTCGCCGCTCGCTGATGCTGATCCGCAACGTCGGCCACCTGATGACCAACCCGGCGATTCTTGATCGCGACGGAAACGAAGTGCCCGAGGGCATCATGGATGCCATGATCACGGGCCTGATCGCGCTCTACGACGTCGGCCCGAGCGGTCGGCGCAAGAATTCGCGTGCCGGCTCGGTCTTTGTCGTCAAGCCGAAGATGCACGGGCCGGAAGAGGTCGCCTTCGCCGTCGAGATCTTCTCCCGCGTCGAGGATGCGCTCGGTATGGCGCGCAACACCATCAAGATGGGCATCATGGACGAGGAGCGTCGTACGACGGTCAACCTCAAGGAATGCATCAGGGCTGCCCGGGAGCGCGTCGTCTTCATCAATACGGGCTTCCTCGATCGCACCGGCGATGAAATCCACACCTCGATGGAAGCGGGGCCGATGATTCGCAAGGGCGACATGAAGCAGGCGGCCTGGATCGCCGCATACGAGAACTGGAACGTCGACATCGGTCTCGAATGCGGCCTTTCCGGCCACGCGCAGATCGGCAAGGGCATGTGGGCCATGCCGGATCTGATGGCGGCAATGCTGGAGCAGAAGATCGCGCATCCCAAAGCCGGGGCAAACACCGCATGGGTGCCGTCGCCGACCGCCGCGACATTGCACGCCACACACTATCATCGGGTCAACGTCGCGCGCGTCCAGCAGGGATTGAAGGATCGCGCCCGTGCCAAGCTCAGCGATATTCTATCGGTTCCGGTTGCCGTGCGGCCGAACTGGGCGCCGGAAGAAGTCCAGCGCGAACTCGACAACAATGCGCAGGGCATCCTCGGCTACGTCGTTCGCTGGGTCGACCAGGGCGTCGGCTGCTCGAAGGTGCCTGATATCAACAATGTCGGTCTGATGGAGGATAGGGCAACGCTGCGCATCTCCGCACAGCACATGGCAAACTGGCTGCATCACAAGGTGGTGACCGAAGCTCAGATCGTCGAGACGATGAAGCGCATGGCGGCTGTCGTGGATCAGCAGAACGCCTCTGATCCCGCCTATGTGCCGATGGCTGCCGATTTCGACGGCTCGATCGCCTTCCAGGCCGCCCTGGATCTCGTCTTGAAGGGCAGGCAGCAGCCGAATGGCTACACCGAGCCGGTCCTGCATCGGCGACGTCTGCAGCTCAAGGCCAAGCAGGACGCCTGATCGACAGCCGCTCGTATACAAAAGGCCGCCGAAACGAAGGTTCCGGCGGCCCTTTCATAGCGAACTTCAGGTCCGGCCTACTGAATGACGATAACCTTAGAGGACGCCTTGCCCGGACGGACACGGCTGTAGAGGTCGATCACGTCCTGATTGATCAGACGGATGCAGCCAGACGAGGCAGCGGTTCCGATCGAAGCCCATTCCGGCGTGCCGTGCAGACGGAAGAGCGTGTCCTGGCCCTTTTCGTTGAACAGATACATGGCGCGCGCGCCGAGCGGGTTGGACAGGCCGGGGCCCATGCCGTCCTCGACGTACTTGGCGATTTCCGGTCGGCGGACAGCCATTTCCTTGGGCGGATGCCAGTTCGGCCATTCCTGCTTCCAGGCGACGTAGGCGGTGCCCGCCCAGGCAAAGCCCTGCTTGCCAACACCGATGCCGTAACGCATGGCCTTGCCGCCGGGCATGATGTAATACAGGAAGCGCTCGCGGGTGTTGACGATGATCGTGCCCGGGCGTTCCGTGGTTTCGTAGGAGACAACCTGGCGATGGAACTGCGGCTTGACCTTCTGGATCGGGATCGCAGGCAGCGAGTATCCGGCATCCGTGGTGACGCCGTAGGCGTCGTCGAAGATCTGTGCGGTCTGCACGATCGGCCCTGGTGCGGCACTCTTGTCTGCAACAGAGGCACTTTCGGAAGTCGTGGAGCAACCGGCCAGAGCGAGCGTCGCCATCAGGCCGAATACAGGAATTGCATTGCGGATGCGCATGGATGTCTCTTAGGAATGGGGCAAGGGAGGATCGTTCTTTTGAACCATCTTTGAATATGGTTTATTTTCGATTAACTTTGCCATTGCAAGCTGTTGCAGTGCGGCAAAACGAATACGCAACGGCAAAGTAGAACCGCATGGTTTTTTTGCAACAACACGCGCGCTACATCGACGGTTATCCATGACCATTTTGAGTCTTTATAATAACAATCCGTTAATAGATGGCCGGCAATCGGACAGAGCCATGCTCGTTCGCCGCGGGACTCAGATTCTACTTCATGAAATGCGTCACGCGGTGTTGCCGGAGTTGTCTCTGGCGAGCGGACGACGGGCGGATCTGATCACCATCTCGGAGAAGGGCGAGATCTGGATCATTGAGATCAAGACCTCGATCGAAGACTTCAAGGTGGATCGCAAATGGCCGGAGTATCGGCTGCATTGCGATCGCTTGTTCTTTGCCACGCATAAGGACGTGCCGCTCGATATCTTTCCCGAGGAGTGCGGCCTGTTTCTGTCGGACGGCTACGGCGCGCATATGATCCGTGAAGCGCCCGAACACCGTCTGGCGCCCGCCACCCGCAAATCGGTAACGCTCGATTTCTCGCGCACCGCCGCCCAGCGCCTGCTGATGGCCGAGTGGGCAAGCGGCAAGCCGTTCGACGTCGACGAAACCTGATCCTACTTGGGCGCGCGCTTGGCGAGAATCCGCTGCAGCGTGCGTCGGTGCATGTTGAGGCGCCGCGCCGTCTCCGACACATTGCGCTCGCAGATCTCGTAGACGCGCTGGATATGCTCCCACCGCACGCGGTCGGCCGACATCGGGTTTTCCGGGAGCTCCGCCTTTTCGCCAGCGCGCTGCGTCAGTGCGGCATACACATCGTCGGCGTCGGCGGGCTTTGCCAGATAGTCGACCGCCCCGAGTTTGACCGCCGTCACGGCAGTCGCGATGTTTCCGTAGCCGGTCAGCACGATAATGCGCGTATCGTCACGACGCTGCCGGATCGCCTCGATGACATCCAGACCGTTGCCGTCTCCAAGACGCAGGTCGACGACGGCGTACTTCGGCGGGCGGATCTTGGACTTGGCAACGCCTTCTGCAACCGATTCGGCGGTTTCGACATGAAAGCCGCGTGTTTCCATCGCGCGCGCCAGGCGTCTGAGGAACGGGCCGTCGTCGTCGACGATCAACAGGCTCGCATCCGGACCGATATGATCCTCGGTGGCTGAAGAAGTGTCGTGGTTCTGCTCGTTCATCATCGTCAATCCTGATGCTGTCCGCCTGACATAAGTCAAATGCACTGATCTTTCATTAGGCCGATACAGTCATTTTGTCGAATGCGCATCGATCAGCATGCGCGGCCATTCGACACGCACGCGCGCACCGGCGCTCTCCGGCCCACGGTTCTCGAAGATCAGCGATGCGCCGGAGCGCTCGAGCAGCGTCTTGGCGATAAACAGACCCAATCCCAGTCCGCCGGCGCGATCCTCCCGCTGCCGCTTCGTCACATAGGGCTCACCGATCCGGGTCAAAATATCCGACGAATATCCCTCTCCGTCATCCTCGACGATGATGCGAACGCTCCGCTGGTCGTGCTCGACCGTCACCGTCACCTTCTCGCGGGCATAGTCGACGGCGTTCTCGATGAGGTTGCCGAGGCCATACATGATGCCGGCATTGCGATCGGTCACCGGCTCGCCCTTGCGCGGACCCTTCTCGATCAGTTCGAGCTTGATCCCGAACTCGCGATGCGGCGCGACGATCTCCTCCATCATCGAGGACAAAGGCAGGCGCCGCAGATGCGCCTCTCCTTCCGCCGAAAGCGTCGCCAGACGCCGCAGAATATCGCGGCAGCGCTCGCTCTGACTGCGCAGCAGCTGAACGTCCTCGCGGAAGCGGTCGTCGTCCTTGAGCTCCCGCTCCATCTCCTTGGCAACGATGCTGATGGTGGCGAGCGGCGTTCCGAGCTCGTGCGCGGCAGCTGCAGCAAGCCCGTCCAGCTGCGACAGGTGCTTCTCGCGCTGCAGCACCAGCTCGGTGGCCGCCAGCGCATCGGCCAGCTGGCTTGCTTCCATCGAGACCCGGTAGGCGTAGAAAGCGGCAAAGGTCATCGTCGATGCGATCGAACACCAGACGCCGAACTGCATGACGGTGTGGACATTGACCTCCACGCCGCCGAACCAGGGAAGCGGAAACGGCGAGAAGGCGAGAATGGTGATGCAGATCATCGCCACCAGAATCAACGCCGTGCTGTAGCGGATTGGCTGCGACGCAAAGGAAATGATGACGGGAACGCACACCAGCGCCGCAAACGGATTGGCAAGGCCGCCGGTGATGAAGAGCAGGGCGCAGAGCTGCAGCAGATCGAAGCCGAGCAGTGCGAAAGCGGTACCGGGGTCGATGCGATGCGTCGGCGGGTAGCGGATCATCAGGTAGAAGTTGACAGCCGCAAGCGCCGCGATCAGCGCGATGCTGGCGATCAGTGGAAGCGGAAACCGGAGCCAGAAGGCGACGATGAAGACGGTCACCGCCTGGCCGCAGACGGCAAGCCATCTCAGCCTCACCAGCGTTTGAAGCCTCAGGCGACGGCTATTGTGTCTGTCCTCCTCCGGCATGCTCTCGACATGATCGACCATGGGCTGTTCCTTGAACCTGTTTGCGGCTCATGTACCACGCGGCTTCGCCCTTGTCGTCGGCAGGGCGTCGTCGGGCCGTTCCGGCCAAGGGTGTCGCGGATAGCGTCCGCGCATGTCGGCGCGCACATCTTTCCAGGAGCCGGCCCAGAAACCCGGCAGGTCGCGTGTCGTCTGGATCGGCCTGTGTGCAGGAGACGTGAGCTCGAGAAGCAGCGGCAGCCGGCCGCCGCCGATCGTCGGATGCTGCTTCAATCCGAACAGCTCCTGCACCCGGATCGTCAGCGTCGGCTCCTCGGCGTCATACTGGATGGGGTGGCGTTGTCCGGTCGGTGCCTCGAAATGGGTGGGCGCGAGGCGCGCCAGATCGCGGTGCAGCGCATGCGGCACGAGCGCCATAAGACCGTTCGAAAGGCCGCCTGCCGAAACCTCCGAAAGCCCGCGTGCGTCGGTCTGATAGGGGATGAACCAGTCTTCCATGCGGGCAAGCAGCGCATCGTCGCTCATGTCGGGCCAGGGCTCGCCGATGCCACGGTGAAGAAAGCCTATACGCTCGCGAAGCTGCTTTGCTTCCTTCGAGAAAGGCAGCTGGTCGAGGCCGAGTTCGCGCAAGCCGTCGGCCAGTGCCTTTGTCACCTCAGCACCGGAAGGTCGGGGCAGGGGCGTCTCGTCGAAGACGATGGCCCCGAGCCGCGTCGCCCGCCGCGCCCTGACCTGCCGGCTCTGCCGGTCGAAGAAGGTCTGGTCATCCGTTCTGATCGCGCCCGGCAGCTCTGCCTCGATGTCAGCCCGCGAGACCTCGGCTGCGGCCAGAATACGCCCCTGCGCTGCGCGCCCGGTGAGGTCGGCGATCACCAGCATCTGGCTACCGGCAAGCCTTTCGGTCTCCGGCAGTTCGGCGCCGCGCCCGTTCGCCATCACGAAACGCCCTCTGCCGCCGCGCTGCAGCGCGATCCGATCGGGAAAGGCATGCAGCAGAAGCCTGCCCGCCATGCTGGGCTCCGTGGGCTTGGAAAGGTCCAGTCCCTTCGCCAGTCTGCCCGCCAGCTGGCGCGCCGCCTCGGCACGCTCGCCGCGTTCGGATTTGAAACGCCGCATCCGCTCTTCCAGGTCGACACCCGTGCCGCCGAGCCCCTGTTCGGTGAGCATCACCGCGAGCACGGCGGCATCCCTCGCATGCCCGGTCTCGCCGGCCGAAATGACCATCGCTGCCAGCCGAGGCGGCAATGCCAGCTCGCGCATGACCTTGCCACGCGTGTTAAGCGCCCCGTCCGCGTCGAGTGCGCCGAGCTGCTTCAGTAGCGCCCGCGCCTCGGCAAGCG
Source organism: Rhizobium sp. 05L419 (assembly GCF_056397845.1). Taxonomy (NCBI): domain Bacteria; kingdom Pseudomonadati; phylum Pseudomonadota; class Alphaproteobacteria; order Hyphomicrobiales; family Rhizobiaceae; genus Rhizobium; species Rhizobium sp. 05L419. Next base: position 2,453 of record NZ_JBFTOF010000019.1, on the reverse strand, counting down.
TCGCCTCGGGCGGTTGATCGACAAAGGCAAGCGACCGCGTATCCTGAACGCCCCAATGCGCAAGGTCGAGGACGAGGCCGGACAGGTCGGTCGACAGAATCTGCGGCGGCGTGAATGCCGGCAACGCTGCCGTTTGCCCCTGATGCCACAGGCGAACCGCAATACCGGGCTCGGTTCTGCCTGCGCGTCCGGCCCGCTGGTCGGCAGAGGCGCGAGAAACGCGCACCGTCTCCAGGCGGGTGATACCGGTGGAGGCCTCGAACACAGGTAGTCTTTGCAGGCCGCTGTCGATGACGATCCGGACGCCGTCGATCGTAATGGACGTCTCGGCGATCGAGGTTGCGAGCACGATCTTGCGGGTCCCGGGCAGAGCCGGGCGGATGGCGGCGTCCTGTTCCTTCTGGCTGAGATTGCCGTAGAGCGGCGCAATCAGCGTCTGATCGTCGAACCGTCCCTGCAACCGTTCCGCCGTTCGGCTGATTTCCGCCTGCCCGGGCAGGAAGGCGAGGATCGAGCCGCTCTGCGTCTGATGCGCCTCGACGATTGCCCGCGTCACAGCATCTTCGACGCGCTCTCCCCCCGGCCGGTCCCGGTAGCGGACGTCGATCGGAAAGCTTCGCCCGAGACTTTCGATGACAGGCGGCTGATCCAGCAGCGCTGCAATGCGCGCCACGTCGAGCGTGGCCGACATCACCAGGATCCTGAGGTCCTCGCGGAGCGCAGATTGCACGTCGAGCGCCAGCGCAAGGCCGAAATCCGCGTCCAGCGAGCGTTCGTGGAACTCGTCGAAAATCACCGTCGACACGCCGCCAAGTTCCGGATCGTCGAGGATCATCCGCGCGAACACGCCCTCGGTCACCACTTCGATCCGCGTCCGCGCCGAGACGCGATTGTCCAGTCGCATGCGATAGCCGACGGTCTCGCCGACCTGTTCGCCGAGCAGGGAGGCCATTCGACCCGCCGCAGCGCGCGCTGCCAGCCGGCGCGGTTCGAGCAGGATGATCCGGCCGTCGCCGCGCCAGAGCTGGTCGAGCAGATAAAGAGGAACCAGCGTCGTCTTGCCGGCGCCGGGCGGCGCAGAAAGCACTGCGCGGCCATGGCTGGAAAGAGCCTCGCCGATATCCGCAAGGACATGCGAAACCGGCAGTTCCGGCAACAACCTCATTTCCGTCACGCCCGCGTCGTCGTCTCGTAGGCGAGGATCGCGCCGGCCAGATCCTCGAGCGCGGCGCCGACGGACTTGAAGAGGGTGATTTCCTCGCTGCTGGTGCGGCCCGGGCGGACGCCCTTGATGAGCTCTGCGAGCTCGGCCTTGATCCCGTCTTCCGTGAGGAAGCCGCTCTTTAACGGCTGCACGATGTCGCCCGCCTCGCTCATCGCCCCCGCGCGCGTATCGACGAATACACTTGATCGCCGGATGGCCGCGTCGTCGCTTTCGCGCATGCTTGGCTTGAAGGCGCCGACGAGATCGAGATGCGCGCCGGGCTTCAGCCAGTCGCCGCGAATGAGCGGTTCGTCCGAAAGCGTCGCGCAGGACACGATATCGGCCGAGCGCACCGCCGCTTCCAGGTCGGCCACGGCCTCTGCCTGCAACCCGAGCGCCAAGGCCTCGGCTGCGATCTTTCGTGCATTGTCGACGTTGCGGCCCCAGATGCGGAAACGTTCGAGCGGCCGCGTGATGGCATGCGCCTGCAGGAGATTGAGCGAGAGCCGCCCGGTGCCGCAGACAAGCATCTCCTTGGCCTCGGGGTGCGCGAGATAGCGCGCTGCAAGCGCGGATGTGGCTGCCGTCCGGCGCGCCGTCAACTCGCCGCCGTCGATCGCCGCCAGCATTTCACCGGTTTTCGCCGAGGAAAGAAGATAGGTTCCGAAGATCGCCGGCAGCGAGCGCTGCGCATTGTCGGGAAAGACGGAGACAATCTTGACGCCGGCATAGTGCCCCGGCACCCACGCCGGCATCAGGAGCAGGGTCGCATGTCGTTCGCCCGGCACCTCCACGTCATGATGGTGGCGCACGGGAGCAACGCACGGGCCGGCAAACATAGTCGCCAGCGCCTCGACAAGCTCCGCCCAGGGCAGGGCGGCGCGGGTCTGTTTCTCATCCAGGACAAGCATGCGTGTTCTCTCTTGATCATTGTCTTGGCGGCCAACCTAGCGATCGCCATTGGCGGTGCAAGCCGGTAATGCCTGCGCCTGGCGTTTGTCCTTGCAGTTCCAGCGCGACGGGTATTCCTGTGTGGGACATGGCCCCGCCCGTCGCCGCCGCGGTCTTTGTCGCCCTGTTTGGGCCTTCCTTGTGCGCGCTTGAAATTCTGTCATATGAATCATGATGTTACAAAATTGTGAAAAAACATTGTTTGGGTGTGTTGACTTGGAAAAGGGGTTAGCCGTATAAGCCCCCTCACTGAACGAGGGCGGCGGCGCTGCTGGCGACGATGTCTTTTGTTCTTGGT
>NZ_JBFTOF010000018.1:0-143689 GCF_056397845.1 Rhizobium sp. 05L419 | reverse complement strand
CCTCACGCGCCATATCAACAATCAACCGCGCAAATGCCTCGGATACAGGACGCCGACCGAGGTGTTTATGGCGCATTTGCACGAAGACAGGTGATCCCCTATCCTGCAAAGTAGGCATGATGCACTTGGGTTAGCTTCTCCACCGGCATTTTAGAGATGCGACATATAGGCTAGTTAGAGATGCGACAGTCGTCGCCTCTTGGGATGCTGGTCGAACGTCAGCATTGGGAAGCAAGATAAGCGACGTGCATCGTGGTCGAGGCCATCTATGTTCGGAGTCGTCATGTCTTGTTTGATTGTCATGTCGCAGAAGGAATTGCATCGTCTTGAACATATTCGTCAGGTTCGCCAAGGCAGCCTGACGGTCACACGGGCGGCTGAGCTGCTTGGGCTCAGTCGCAGCCAAGTCCATCGGCTGTTGCAGGCCTATGATCTGGACGGGATCGATGGTCTCGTCTCGAAGAAGCGCGGCCGTCCGAGCAACCGGCGCCACAGCGAGGATTTCCGCAATCTGGCTCTCGACCTGGTGCGTGAGCATTACGTGGATTTCGGGCCGACATTGGCGGCCGAGAAGCTGGTTGAGCGCCATCGGGTTTCCGTCAGCAAAGAGACGTTGCGCCAATGGATGATGGAAGCCGGCATGTGGATATCACGCCGAGAGCGCAAGAAGCGGGTCTTCCAGCCACGTGGTCGGCGTGATTGCTTTGGTGAACTCGTGCAGATCGATGGATCGCATCACTGGTGGTTCGAGAACCGCGGCCGCAAATGCGCCCTGCTCGTCTACATCGACGATGCGACCGGCAAGCTGTTGCATCTGCGCTTTGCCGCCTCTGAGAACACCTTTGACTATCTGCACGCGACGAAGGCTTACTTGCAGCAATGGGGCAAACCGATTGCGTTTTACAGCGACAAGCATGGTGTTTTCCGCAGCACGCATGCCTCGATGACGGACCGCACGAGCGGTCTGACGCAATTTGGCCGGGCGCTTTATGAGTTGAACATCGACATTATCTGCGCCAACACCCCGCAGGCGAAAGGCCGAGTGGAACGCGCCAACCAGACGCTGCAGGACCGGCTGGTCAAGGAATTGCGGCTTCGTGGCATCGATACGATCGAGGCGGCCAACGCCTATGCGCCTGAGTTCATGGCGGATTTCAATACCCGTTTTGGCAAGCCTCCACGCAATCCGAAGGACATGCATCGGCCGCTGGCGGATCACGAGAACCTCGATGGTGCCATGTGCCGCAAGGAGGTTCGCAAGCTGTCGCATTCCTTGACGCTGCGCTATGACAAAGTGATGTTCATCCTCGACCCGACAGAGCGCGCCAGGGCGCTGGCGGGAAAGAAGCTGGTTGTTTGCGACTATCCTGACGGACGACTTGAGATCACGGACGGGGAAGCCTCCCTGCCCTACAAGACGTTCGATACGTTACGCTCCGTCCATCGATCCGAAGTGGTCGACAACAAGCGGCTGGACGACATGCTGTCGGTCGTCGCAGAGCTGCAGGCCGGCCGCCAACTGCAGCGCAGCAAAGGTGGCCCGCGTCGAAGCGGACAGACGGATCACATGTTCGCCATTCCCGATGGCAGCGTGAGCAACGGTTATCAGAAACGCGGCACCAAGCCTGGACGAAAGACGGATTTTACCAAGGATCCCGCCGTGATAGCGCGACGAAAGCAAGCGTTGGCGCGCGCCGGTGCGGCGGAGTGATGCAAACGATCGGGTTAAGGAAGCTAAAGTATATCATGCGCTAGAGGCATCCGCCGCCGACCGGGCTGCGCAACCCTTGGCCAGCTCCACCCAGTCGGCGGCTACCATCCGTGTATCCATAACTATAGAATCTTGCAAATACAGTACTAATGGATATGATGATGTCGCATCTCTAAATTGATTACTTTGTCTCATCTTTAATTAGCTGTGACATAAAAGAACATGTGAGAAGGACGGCTGCGGTTAGGGCAAGTGACTTGAACATGAGCATTTCCTTTCGAATGACGACCGCCTTGCAGCGAGGCGACGCCTTCTGATGACGAAGACTGGCGAAATCATGGCACGGCGATGTTCAAAAGCGCCTTAGGACACCAAGATTTCGGGTATTGCGACAGGTGACCGGGATGCGTATCAGGACCCGGCGGCGGGCCTGAGAGCACCCCCAATCAGACCCAATGCCAGGCCCCCGTCACGAGGCGGGGGCCGTTTTTCGGTCTCAAAATTAAACTGATTTTTTGATCCTTGGGGCCGTACGATCAAAGCTTGCCGGGCGCACTCGCCGTCTTAGATCCCTCGCCTGCCGCTCCGGCTCCGCTGCCTTCCCGCCCTTCTTCGTCTCTTCTTGTTGGTTCTCGCGAGAGTCAGGCGAGCGGCAGCTTTACCTGAACCTGTACGCCTTCATGCTTGAGCGGCCTCGGGGAAACGATTTTCAAACTCATGCCCGTGCGGTCGGCGATGGCCTTGACGATGGAGAACCCCAGGCCGCTACCGCCGACCTTTCCGCTGCCGCGCTCGAACCGCTTCGCCAGCCTCTCCATGGCATCGGCGGGCAGGACCGCGCCGTCATTGGCAACGCAAAGTAAGCCATCTGTCTGCAACGCGGCCTCAACTAGACCATTCTGAGCCCCGTGTTTCAGCGCATTCTCAATCAGATTTCGAAACAAAATGCCAACGGCATCGGGGTCTAACCTGGAAAGAACCGGTCCTTCCGGAAGGGTCAGCAGGATCCGTCCCTCTCCAGTCCGCGTGAAATCCTCAACGATCATCTCCAGGACCGGTCTCAGATCGGAAGGCTCATCGGTTTGCAGCCGTCCTCCTTCGGCGCGGGCGAGCTGCATCAGCTTTTCCGACGTGCGCATCAGTCGCTTCAGCGCGGTCTCTATCTCCGTTGCCCGCTGGCCCGTTAATTCTTCCGCGGTTTCAGTCCGAATGCGCTGAGCCTGCGCGATTGCGCCTGCAACCGGCGTGCGGAGCTCGTGCGCCGCGTTGGCCGCAAAGGCGCGCTCGGCATTGAACGCCGCCATCAGACGGTCCAGCAACTGATTGACGCCCGCCGAGATCGGGTGAAGCTCACTCGGCAGACCGCTATCTGGCAGGTGCGACAGATCCTGCGCACCGCGGCGGGCAAGCTCTTGTCGAAGCAGGCGTACAGGGCGCAAGGAACGGCGCACCGCCAGAACGATTGCGAGAAGGCTGAATGGGATCATCACAATCAGCGGCAGCAGAAGACCCAGCAGCATCTTGCGGGAAAGCTCCGTGCGACGATCGAGCGGTTCGGCAACGGCAATCGTCAGGCTGCCATCGAAGCTAACGTCGTAGTAGAGTTGATGCGTTTCGGTGCGGAGAAAGCCAGGCTTGACAAACGGCGGAAAGATGGAGGCATCCGCGCCTGCGGAGGCGAGGAGAACCTGCCCGTTGCGGTCGCGCACGACAAAAGTAACGTCCTCGCCATACCGCGCCTCGCGGCCAATGCGCGTCTCGCCATCGTCGCCTTCCTCATTAACATCATGTTCAACAGGATCGCCACGTTCGTCGCCTTCACGCAGGTCGTGCCGGGCAATCGGCAAAACGCGCAGCGCCGTGGCCTTCAGCCCGTCGTCGAACACCTCTTGCATTTCCCCGCCAAGGCGGTGCGCCGTGACTGCCGCCGCCGCCAACCACAGAAGCGTCACCGAAAGCCCGACGGCAAGTGCGAGGCGCGTCTGAAGCGAAGCGCCGATCTTCACGGTTGCCCCAGCCGATAGCCGAGGCCGCGCTCGGTCTCGATCACACGAGCGCCGAGCTTCTTGCGCAACCGGCTCACATGGACCTCGATGGCGTTGCTGTCGATCTCCGTATCGAAGGAATAGAGCCGCTCCTCGAGCTGTGCCTTCGATAGGAGCTGGGCGGGGCGTTGCAGGAAGGCCTCAAACAGGACCCATTCTCGCGCCGTAAGAGCCACGGCCTTGCCATTCAACGCGACGCTTCTGGCAGCGAGATCGACGGCGAGCGGGCCAAGCGTGATGTTCGGATTGGGATTGCCGGCATATCGGCGCGCCACCGATCCGATGCGGGCCGATAGCTCCGCAAGGTCGAAGGGCTTCACCATGTAATCGTCAGCGCCGGCATTCAGTCCGGCAATACGGTCAGAGACCTGATCGAGCGCTGTCAGGATCATGACCGGCGTCACGTCGCCCCGCCCGCGCAATCCCTTCAGGAAGGGAACGCCGAGCCCATCGGGCAGCATCAGATCGAGCAGCACCAGATCATAGGCAGCCGCAACGATCGCATCGCCCGCCTGGTCGAGCCGGCTGGCCCAATCGACGGAATGGCCATCGGCGGCGATCTGGTCGCGAATGGCCGCGCCAAGCGCCGTATCGTCCTCGATCAGCAGAACCCGCATCGGAGCCTTTCCTCTCTCACTCTCTCTCGTTCCCCCTAGTCCACCCGCCAGCTTACGGGAACCTGAAGCAATGTCGCGCCGATTGTCAGGTGCCGGTCAGCTTAGGACGCAATTGATCAGCCCGAAATCCCCATCAGATACCCAACTGGAGATCCCTTATGACATACCGCAAATTTGTTCTGGCCGCTTGCGCCGGCATTTTTCTCGCCCCCCTCGGCAGTCTCGCAAGGCCGCTCCCCGCAGCGAAGACCGCCGCCGGGGCCATGCTGGCCGGCTATCAAGAGAGCGAGGACGATGATCACAAGGAGGAGCATCGCCTCCGTCACGACGACAACGGCCGCTACGCCGCCGATGACTGCGAAGACGAGGATGACGACGCCTGCGGTCGAGGCGGCGCCTTGCAGCAGCAGAACGCCACCCCGCCCAGCAACGGCCTGTTCACGCCTGGCTCCAAGCCGCGCGCCCAGACGAACTGAACCGCCTAGTCCGACCAAGGAGATTGTCGATGAGAATGAAATCCTTCATTGCCCTGCTTGCGGTCACTACCGCCCTTACCGTTCCCGGCCTTGCCATGGCCCGCGAGGTGACCTTCACCACCAACATGCGCAGCTACGGCGGCGATGGTGCCTACGTTGCCTACTACGTCACCGATGCGCAAGGCAAGTATGTCGGCAGTCTCTGGATGGCGGGCGGCAAGACCAGGTATTACGAGCATCTCAGCGGCTGGTACCGCGCCGCCGGCGGCGACACCGCCGAGATCAACGGCATCACGGGCGCCAGCGTGGGTGCGGGTCGTTCACTCAAGGTCACGGTCGATCTTGCCGATACGCTGTTCGATGCCGGCTATCAGCTTCACATCGATTCCGCCGTGGAGGACCTGCGCGACAGTCCGAACGAGATCGTGGTGCCGCTGACGTCGGACGGCTCGGGCCAGAAGGTGAAGGGTACGCGCTACATCGCCGCCTTCACCTACGTGCGTTGAGGAGAAAGGACGCTTGTCATGAGCCGCTCGCTCCACCGCTGCTTCGGACTGATCGCCGCGGTGCTTCTCACCGTCGTCGCGCTGAGTGGCGCTGCACTGTCGATGTTCCCTGCCGCAGAGGCGCTCGCCACACCTGCCGCGCAGCGCATCAGCGTCGCGGAACTCGCCACGCGAGTCCAGGCGGCAGAACCTACGGTCGAACAGATCAGGCGCGCGCCGTCTGGGCGGATCACCGCCTATTACTACGAAGGCGACCAACCCGCCTCCGCGGTCATCGACCCCGCCACTGGCCTGCCGGTCGGCAGCGCCGACACCTCGGAGCTGGAGCGCTGGTTGACCAATCTTCATCGCTCGCTTTTCTTGGACGATACCGGACGCTTCATAGCTGCTGGCAGTGCGGCGGTTGTGCTTATCCTTGCAATCTCCGGGCTGTTCCTGATGGCACGGCGCGCCGGCGGCTGGCGGTTCGTCCTTAGATCCGTTCGCGGCTCCGGCGATGGACGCTTACACTCCGTCGTCTCGCGCCTTGCCTTGCCGGGTCTCCTCCTCTCCTCGCTCACCGCACTCTGGATGACGGCTGCTGTTTTCGGCCTCCTGCCGCAAGGCGCTCGTGCACCGGCCTTCCCGGCCGATGTCAGCGGCAAGACCGGCGTGGCCCTCACTTCTGTCGCTCTGCTTCGAGAGACGCCGATCGATGACCTGCTCTCGCTTAATTTCCCTGCCGCGAACGACGCAACGGACGTTCTCACACTCAAGATAGCAGGAGGAGAAGCTTACATCGACCAGGGCAACGGTGGGCTGCTGGCTTGGTCGGACGTCGGCCGGGTCGACAACGTCACGCGCCTCATCACCATGCTGCACACCGGGCACGGAGTGGCGTGGCTTGGGCTCATCCTCGGGTTCTCTGCGCTTGCGGTACCCGTCCTGGGCTGGACGGGCATGATTGTCTGGCTGAGGGGGCGCCGCGACCCGAAGGCCGCCTCGGCTGCCGCTGGCGAGGCCGATACGATCCTGCTTGTCGGCAGTGAGAGCGGCACGACCTGGGGCTTCGCCAATACGCTGCAGATCGCTCTTTCCGCACAGGGTCTTCGCRTCCATGTCGGCCCAATGTCCAATTTCGAGCCAGTCCGCTGGCCGAAAGCGCGACGTGTTATTCTGTTCGCCGCCACCTACGGCGATGGCACAGCGCCCGCAGCCTCCAAGGACTTCGTCGAACACTTCGAGCGTGTGCCGGCAATGCCCGGCCTGCCGCTCGCCGTGCTCGGTTTCGGCGATCGCAGCTTCCCGGCCTTCTGCGGTTTCGCCACCGAGATCGCGAGGATCGCCGAGAACAAGGGCTGGGCCGCCTTCAGCCCCTTCGACACGGTAGATCGACAATCGCCACAGGATTTCGCCCGCTGGGGGCGGCGCCTAGCCGAGACGCTTGGCCTCGATTTCGAGCTGAACCACCAACCGACCGCTCCGAAGACCTGGAGACTGCCGCTCATATCCCGCCGCGACTATGGCGCAAGCGTACAGGTGACCACGGCCATCCTGCGCTTTTCCCTGCCGAAGATATCGCTTTGGCAGTGTCTGATGGGCAAGGGCTTCCCGCGGTTTGAAGCCGGAGACCTGATCGGCATCGTGCCGCAAGGCTCTGATCTGCCACGCTTCTACTCGCTTGCTTCCGGTACCAAAGATGGCTTTCTCGAAATCTGCGTCCGCAAGCAAGCGGGAGGGCTTTGCTCAAGCCAACTCACCGCGCTGGAACCGGGCGAGACTATTGCGGCCTTCGTGCGTCCGAACCCGACGTTCCGTCCGACGCGCGGACGCAAGCCGGTCATCCTCATCGGCGCCGGCGCGGGGATCGGTCCGCTGGCCGGCTTTGCCCGCGGAAACCGGGCGTGCCGTCCCATGCACCTCTATTTCGGAACCCGTCATCCAGCTAGCGATGCGCTTTACGCGGAGGAACTTTCCCACTGGAACAAGGACGGCCGGCTGACCTCGATATCGACCGCTTTCTCGCGAACCGCGAGCCCGGCCTATGTGCAGGATATTCTGTGTAAGGATGCCGAGCGAATCGGCAAGCTTATCGCCGCGGGCGGTCAGGTTCTCATCTGCGGGAGTCGGGACATGGCGGCGGCCGTTGCGGCCGTGCTCGCCGACATTCTCGCGCCACAGGGTTTCAACCTCGCGCTCCTGAAAGCCAATGGCCGCTATGCCGAGGACGTGTACTGACATGACGCGCTACGCGATTAACGGTCCGACTATGGGCACGCGCTGGTCAGCCCTCTTTCACATGCCATCGGATTTCGATATCCACCGCGCCCGCAAGGCGATGGCCGACGCCGTGAGCGAAGTCGACAARCAAATGTCCACCTGGAGGCCTGAAAGCGACCTTAACCGCTTGAACGCCGCAAAGCCCGGTGGATGGGTTTCTCTGCCCGACCGCCTGCTTACCGTGCTGGCTGCRGGTCTTAAAATCGGCCAGGCCTCGGGTGGCGCCTTCGATATCGGCATGGGTGACGCCGTCACCGCGTGGGGTTTCGGCCCGGCGGACGCAAGCGAGGACCGGATCAAGACCGCCCGTCTTGCGAGACGCAGCCCGGCCCATGATGTTCTGGAGCTAGACAAGGCCGCCGGGCGCGCCCGCAAGCACTCTGAGATGTGCTTCGATCTCAATGGCATCGCTAAGGGTTATGGCGTCGATCAACTGACCGGGGCTTCGCGCCAGCACGGCATCGAAGCCGGCCTCTTCGCCATCGACGGGGAACTGCGAGCGCTCGGCACTCAGCCCGACGGTCGCGGCTGGACGCCGACGCCTGGGCGACGGCGATGATGGTTCTCGGCGACGCACGTGGTCTTGCGCTCGCCGAAACGCTTGGTCTGCCTGTGCTCTTCCTCAAGCATGGCCAGTCGAAAGGGATTGGATGCGACCTGTTTGCGCGCTGATCAGCGCCTCGCCGGGCCAGGACATGGCCACGCTGGCCGCCGTCGTGTGCGTCAGCCTGATGGCGGGCATCCGATATTGGGCAGACGCTCCTGAAAACGGGCCAGAAGGTATCGGTTTCCGGATTGCATTAACATTCCTCGTTCCGAAATGATGATTTGCTCAGCGGACGATGGCATCATGAGAGGGTCAGACCCCTGGTGTTGAGATAGTTCTTTGTTATCCGTGATTGCCGAGGCTGCGGTCCTGCAAAAGGGGTATGATGGGTGGCGGGCAAGGCTGCGACATCGTCAACTACTGCTGCCTCGATGGTATTACCGGTGCCGCACACGCCCGTGAGTTGGCCGCTTTCTGTCACCGGCGCAGGAATAAGCTCTCTCGAATTTCGCGATTGCTGCAGCCCGTCAAGTGCTACTTATTTGTCCTTAATTGCGCCAGATCAAAGCGCGCGCATAGAATAAGCAACAATAGAGGATCACGCGACGGTTGAGGATTGCCGTGGCGTGTTTTGGGGGGACGGCATGCCCCACTCCCATTTGAACCGAAAAAGGGTGGACCGTCACAGATGCAGTAACCCTCAAGCTGCGGCTGCCGCAGGAAGGCAGCCGCTTTGTCGGAGGGATATTGATCCGAAATACCTCTGGGGAAAATATCGATGAGGACGGGTCTCCAGAAAATATTGCTTTGCCTATGCCTGCTGCTCTTGACTGCACAGGTAGGCAGTCACGCGCAAGATGTGCAGACCGGTCCGCCTTCCTCAACGGTCACACTCTCGAAAGAGCAGCTAGAGCAACTCGTCGACGAAGTTAGCAACGCTGTGATCCTCAAGCTGGCAGAGAAACCAGTTGCTCAGGCGCCTGAATCACACCCTCCACCTGCTCGGCGGAAATCTGCGAGCACGCTAGAGCGGGACTTGGGCACCGGCACCAGTCGACTCTTCCACCACCTGGTTGCGGTTGTCGCCGCACTTCCGCAACTGCCTCAAGTCTTTTCCAGTACTTTTGATCAACTCGACGAAGCGAACTCGGGTGGCCGTGATGCTGGGAACTTCCTGCTGCTGGTCTTGTTCACTGCGGGCACCGCCATCTTCCTGCAATTCGTGGTTATCAAGTTCGGTGATCGGGTTTTGAGTCATAGGCTTTCCGCGGAAGAGACCCCGACGCTTGTGACGGTCTGCTTGGCGGCGCTCGTCAATAGCTTGGCGTTCGGGACAGCATGGGTCGTCTGCGACCTTGCGAAGGGCACCTGGTTTGCAGGAGGGGGAACTCAGGCGAGCGTTGGCAATCTGCTTCTCAATGTAGTGCTTGAATTGAGCTTCTACGTGCAGGTGATAGCTATCTGGTTCCGGCCACGAAGACCAGCCCTGCGGATCGTCGAACTCGATGACGATACGAACCGTGCGACATCTTACTTTTTGGTTATGAATATCACCGCGAACGCGTTGCGCAAATGGATCACGGTGCCCATGGCCGCGGGCGTTTCTTCCGACGCCATCGCGGCGGGTCTCCTGATCAACGCGCTGCTGTTTGCTGCGATCCTCACATGGTCGGCCATTCATTGGCGCCGGGCGATCGGGAAATTGGTCGTGACGAGCCTTGGATGGTGGAAGAGTGGCCAAGAACAGGAACGGATCGTCGACGGCTGGCTAATCGTCGGACTGCCGCTGATCATCCTGCGGACTCTCGTGGATATCTACGGTGCCGTGCAAGGCCACCATGTCGAAATGACCGCCATCGACGTGGTCGTCGGGGTCATCCTTGCCGAGTCCCTGTTCAAGTTTTCCCGGCGCAGGCTCGCGGCGAGAGCGGCTGCGGACTCCAGGGCGGCGACGTCACCCCGCCTTTCCGGCATTCTCATGCGCGCCGCGCGCCTTGTTATCATCATCAGCGCGGCAATCTATGTCCTGCATATATGGCTCGGAGAGGAGTTGGGCATCGTCACGGCGGCGCAGTGGAACAGTTGGAGGGATGCATTGGTCAGGGCCGGTGTCGTCGCGCTCGGAGCATACGTCGCCTGGGAGGCGATGAGGTACATTGTCGGCAAATATATGGACACGGCAACGCCTCCGCTCCAGACAGCCGACGCAGGCATTTCCGCTTCGGAGCGAACAAGGGCGTCCCGCATACGGACGCTTATGCCTGTCGTTCGGGTGAGCCTGACTGTGTTGATCATCGTTGTGACGGCGCTGATGATCCTTTCAGAACTTGGGATCAACACGGCGCCTCTTATTGCGAGCGCTTCGATATTTGGTCTCGCCCTTTCATTCGGCAGCCAATCCCTAGTGCGCGATGTCGTTTCAGGAATTTTCTACCTTGCTGATGACGCTTTCCGAGTCGGAGAATATATCGATTGCAACAAAGTGCGCGGAACTGTCGAAGGCTTCACGCTCCGCTCTGTTCGTCTCAGGCATCAAAGTGGCCAGCTCCATACCGTCCCCTTTGGACAGCTTGGCCAGATCACCAATTTCAGCCGCGACTGGTCCACGGTCAAATTCCAGCTCAATTTCGCCCGTCACACGGACCTGGAGAGACTGCGGAAGATCACCAAGAGCGTGGGACTCGAGCTGATGGACAGTCCCGACTACAAGGATGCCATCCTTGAGCCCCTCAAGTTGAAAGGCATCTCCGACATTACCGAGAACGCCCTCGTCGTTAGTTTCAAACTTGTCATTCGCGTCGACAGCGCGAGTGGTATCGACGCTGACGCCAAGTGGCGTATCCTCGAGGCCTGCCGCAGAGAGGGAATCGAACTATCCTCTTCGCTGCCGAGTTCAGCGCAACTGAAACTCGATTCGGCCGGCGACCCCACGACGCAGCAGCCGGGCGGAACCGATAGGGATACCGTGTCGGATCGGCCGCGCGCCGCGTCATAAGCCCTCCCCGGAGGGTTCTGTCTGTTTGGGCGCAGGAGGCGTTTGCCATCGCCTGCTCGCTGGCCTCGAGACGGGAGTGGGAAGCTGATCCGCGCAACGCTCAGAGAAGTAAGCACCATCGCAGCAGAAGTCGTCAGGCCAGCCGCAAGGCTGCAATTTAGTGCGACATCAGGACCGGCATTGAAATGTTATTCAGCAGATCGCGGGTCGCACCGCCGAACATATCTTCGAAGAGCGGCGAGTGGCCATAGGCGCCGCAGACGATAAGATCTGCACTCTCTCGGTCGAGGCCGGCAAACAAGGCACTGGTGAAATCGTTGTCTCCCGTGTTGCGCCATCCAGCCAAGACTACCGCAACCCCATGGTGATCGAGATGACCCTTTATCTCCTGAACATCTGCATTTTTGTCGCTGTAGTTGCTCGCGAACACGAACAGGAAAACTTTGCGTGCGGCCTTGAGGATCGGCATTGCGTCGTGAACGGCCCTGGTTGACTCGCGGCTGAAATTCCAGGCGATGACCACCTGCTCGCCGATTGCGTCTTCTCCTGTCCAGCCCGTTGGTAGGACCAACATGGGAACCCCGGCTGTCATCAAGATTTCTTTGGGGATTGCTGAATTGGATAGATGGCGGTGGTCCGGATGCGGCTGTGTCGTTACCAGAAGGTCCGCGCAATGGGAAAAAAACTGCTCTGCGGTATGAGCCTCCGGCCGTGACGCGTGATATTGGAAATCAAGGCCAGCCTTTCGAACCGCGGTGGCGAATTCGTCTTCAATCGCGAGCGCCTGCTCTCGGCCCTCCCCCTCAAGTGCTTCTTTCGTGCTGACGTCGACGCCGATCAGCCTGGCCTGGTGCTTGGCTGCGACATTGATGGCAGTGCGCACACGGGCCGTGGAATCTGCTCCCGCGTCCAAATAGACAACGATATCTCTGTAGGCCATAACTTCCTCCATTCGCGGACGCACAGGGCCGAGTTTCACCTGCTCGCTCGGTCGTAGGCGTCGTCAGCAGAATTGCCGTTAAGCGCGGACTCCATCACCTTGAGTAGTAAATGTCCCTTGACGCTGCAGGTTCCGGATGGCTGCAAAGAATTAGCGATAGTTGGCTTGTAGCGATCCTTTTCTGCAAAGACCCGGCATCCGTTCGAGCGAACTGAGCCAATTTGTGTGTCCAGCCACCTTCACAAGCAAACAATGAACCTGCCAGGCGTGTCCTTCTTTGACTCAAATCAAGAACGCGAAAACATTACCCGAACCTTTTCGAGAGTCGGGGCCGCCTAGGATCCGGCCCTCTTCATCGAGTAAACGCATTCTCCGGATGGCGCGTTTGAGGCTGCGAGGTCCTGTGCATTCGGCGATCGTAAGCATTTTACCGATAGGCTCTTATCGAGACCGAAAGATCGCCCGCCATGAGATGTCTCGAAACGGAACAGTCTCATAATCGAATTGAACCCGAAGAAAGCGCTCGCTGCGGCGCGGAAGCGGATCACGGAACTTCAACAGCAGATGACCGACAAGACGCTGAAGATGGCCGCGGAAGTCGAAAAACTCCTGGACGTCGCAACCGTTCGCGAAGCGAAAGGCTTTCTCAAGGTACACTGCGGCCTATCGTCAAGCGATCTCGGCAGTTCTCGAAGACCCTCATAGGCGCCGAAGAAGTCCTGGCAAGAAGCTGTATCCCGTTCTCCGTCATGAAAGCGCTCGCGTCCGCTGACAGCGACACTTGGGCGGAGGCGCTTACCACAATCGCTGGAGGCGCCCATCTCGATACGAGCGAAATAGCAGCGATCCAGCGAAGAAATCGTACCGACAAGATGTCCAGAGCCCAGGTCGCAGAAAGGGACCGTGCCGCGGGTCATCGCAGTGGAACTGCGTCGCCGCGCGGCCTCTTCTTCTACTGCCCTGGACGAGCAAACAACGCGTTCCTCGATACTGTTCGGGCCTTCGAGAGCCGGTTCAGATACTTCGTCCAGAGCTTCGCCAGTGCCAAGAGTCAGGAGCTGGAAAGGCCGAGGAATATATGGCCGACTTCGTGCGGATCCGATCTACCTGACGCACCGGCGGCTCCCCTACTCGAGGGAAACCGTCGATCGGATAGAGATTGATCGCCTAGTCTGGCGTACGACGCGGAGGTGCCCACAGCTTCATGCGCCATTCCGCCCCTCTACTCCGATGCCAGAAAAAGTACTATCGATCAAATTCTTCGGCGCACTTCTTCACGTCTTCTATTAGAGACGGCGCTCGGACCGAGAACGTGCGCCGGACCCGGGGACAGAGGGCGGTCGCAGGAGTATGTCCAATAGGCGACAGCACGTGTTCATCGATCGTAGAGTACCGTTAGGACTGTTTGCAGGGGGCGGCACGACCAGTCAGCACCTCCGTTTCCGGATGATGTGCGATGCGCCGGTCTACAAGCGCCGGTCGTGTGCGCCTTCGGCACTGCATTCACCTGCATCGTTGGATTGCCGCCATCGAGATATGCTGAGCATGCAGCGACCCTCTAAGTGGTCAACCCGCTTCTACCGGCTCTAGGACAGCCGCCCCGTTGAGTCGACCTGCTCGTAGATCCGCCAACGCAACGTTGGCCAGATCAAGGGAATAAGCGGTTGTGACAGTTCGAATGTTCGCTGCTCGCACGACCTCGAAGAACTCGTCGGCGTCAGTGCGGGTAAGATTGGCCACCGATACCACTCGCCGCTCCCCCACAATAGGCGATAGGGCATGGCGGGGATTTCGCTCATGTGAATGCCGCCGCAGACGACCGTATCGCCTTTCCGAACGGCAGCCAATGCCTTGGGAACCAGTTCGCCCGCGGGAGCAAAAAGGATGGCAGCGTCGAGCGGTTTCGGCGGAACTTGGTCAGGCGACCCCGCCCATACCGCTCCCATCTCCAGTGCAAAGCGCTTCCCTTCGTCGTCTCCCGGTCGGACGAACGCATAGACCTCCTGCTGTTTCCAGCGGCAGACTTGCGCCAAGATATGAGCGACGGCGCCGAAACCATATAGCCCAATGGTTTTCCCGCCACCCGCCATCTTCAATGATCGCCATCCGATTAAACCTGCACAAAGAAGCGGCGCAGTAGCAATCGGATCCGAGCTCTCCGGCAGAACGAACGCATAGTTAGCGTCGGCGGTAACATGTGTCTTAAACCCGCCGTCGAGCGTGTAACCGTGAAACGCGGAGCGTCGCAGAGGTTATCTTTTCCACCGCAGCAAACAAGCAACTGCCGTAGGTGTGACCAAGCCACGGCACGCCAACCTTTGACTTAGCAACGGTTCCGGTGCGCCGGATCCTAGCGCGATGACGATCCCTACAATTTCATGGCCGAGTATCAGCGGAAGCTTAGGGTCTGGAAGATCGCCATCGAACACGTGGAGGTCCGTCCGGCAAACGCCGCAAGCTTCGACCCTGATCAAGACTTGTCCCGCTGACGGAGACGGATCCGGCAGTTCGACAAGGCGCAGAGGCGTCCGAACTCGGTCAAGCATCATCGCCTTCACGTCAGCCTCCATCGATCGAAAAGTAGCTCAATCAGCAACACGTCAAAGGCTCTTGCCTTGACTTGGATCAAAGACTCCGCCCTCGCCGAGCGCTACGAAGAGTTGTTGGCGTAGCTGTCCATACGCTCACGACGACGAGGAGGAAGGCAACATGGACCATATCGCGATCACTGCCCTCAACACCAATCCTACCGTCTTTCCTCGTTGCTCGATCGCCCCAAACAACGAGAAGACAAGCGATGTGGATATTCTGCTCGATCGGTCAGATTACGATCACTGGGTGGTAACCATGATCTCGTTGCGGGCGCGAAACTGGGCCGCTCACGAGCTTTGCTGCCCGCTTCGCAGTTGCTTCGCCGGAAGTATGCGTCTCGACATAATGAGCGCCGACCGCCTACTGAAGAGCGCGCGCAAACAGGGGTTCAAGACTGAATTCGTGGGCCTCGGTGGAAAGGACATTTTCTGAGGAAGGCGGCGGTGCGTCCCCGATCGCAAGAGACCGATACTGGGATGTGCCTGTCGGATCTTTGCTGCTGCACAGCAAGTCCGGGGCTTCACGACCCGGCGCCGTAAACCTATGCCTTTCGTTCGCCGTCACCGCGCAAGGCAACTACCGTGCTACTTCGACATCATTCCAACTCGGAGCGGCAGCGGCGGCCGCTGCAGTGCGCGCGCATCAGACGGGTGCGGCCGGGCCGTCCACATGATCCCGGGAAGGTATTTGGCAGCTTCGGTAGCGGCTCCGCCTGCTTCACGCTTGAATGGCGGCAGCGAGCTCAGCCATTGCTGAGTTGGCGACCCATTTGCGACTTTGATCAACATCAAAGACAGAGCCTGCCCAGGGAATACAATCCTTCTACAAAACCAAGGAGGCAGTGAGATGAGCATTAAGACCGTCATATGCGTTTTCGGTGTCGACCGTTGGGATCAGGACCTCAAGACCGCCATCGAGTTTTGCGAAACGCAGGGTGCACATATGACCGCCCTCGTCGTCTGCATGGGCCGCGTTCCGGCGATTGCTACGTATGAAGCGCTTTCCACCACCTGGCTAGAGGGGCAGCAAATAGAAATCGATCGCCTTTCCGAGGAGACGGTGGCGGTCCGCAGGATCCTCGAAAGGACTGAACTGTCCTTCGATGTGCAGGAAATCTACACCGAGTTCGCCTGGGCCGACGAGGACATTGCACAACGTGCACTCTATGCCGATCTTGTACTCATCGGCGCTCAGGCCGCAGGGAATGAAGACCTACAGCGGCGAGTTGTCGATGGAGCGCTGTTCCAGTCCCCAACACCAATTCTCATCAACCCTCGCATGCAGGCAGTCGTGGCGTTTCCGAAGTCCGTACTGCTTGCCTGGGATTCGAGCGAAGAGGCCGCGCGTGCAACCCGCCAGTCGATGGAATTTCTGAAGGGCTGCGAAGCCGTGCACGTCACCCTCGTGGATCCTGTCGCTAGCAGCTTCGCGAATGGTGAAGAGCCGGGATCCGACATTGCCACCTTCCTTGTCCGTCACGGCATCAAGGTGGAAGTCGACCGCATTGCGAGCGGTGGACGCCGTTTGGACGAGACATTGCGTCAGCACGCGGTAGACGTGGCGGCCGACATGGTGGTCATGGGTGCTTACAACCACCCGAGGATCCAACAGCGGCTTTTCGGCGGTGTGACACGGTCGATGCTGAAGGACAGCCAGATCCCGCTTTTCCTGTCCCGTTGACGCAGACCCTACGCCTGTCGGCCCCGGCAGTCGCCGGGGCTTGCGAACGACATCACGTTCCGAACCGATAGTCACTGAACCCCAATGGGGATCGCCATGAGGCCACAGTTCCATCTGCCGTTGAGCACCTATCCAGAGGCAAGCTCGTTTGCAATTATCGAGAACGCCATCCAATTCTGCCTCCATCACGAGGCGGATCTGGTAGCGAGCCTTTCCGTCGCTCGGCGTCCTGGCCATCCGCTTGAACCCTCTGAAGATTCTGTCGATGATGATACGCTTCAGGCTGATCGCTTCGACCGCGAGATAGCCGCTCAGCTTGTCAGGCATCTGAAGCATCGGTCTGCTAGGGTGTCTCTTGATGTCAGGCTCGATACGTTCGATGCGGAGGCAATGTCGGCGAGCCTGAAGCTGGCAGAACTTTCTCGCGCATACGACCTTACGATCGTCGAAAACTCCGAAATCGCGCGGCCAACAATCGAAAGCCTCGTTTTCGAAAGTGGTCGCCCGCTGCTTTTGCTGCCGCCAGAGGATTTCTACGGACGTATCGACACCGTTTGCATAGCCTGGGATGGCAGCGCCACTGTTGCCCACGCCCTGTCGACCGCTTATTCGCTGATCGGATCCGCCACCAAGGCGATCGTCGCCTGTGTGCGGAATGGGGAGCTATCCCATGACAAGCTGTTGGACCGCTACGTCGAAGCCTTAAAGCATTCGGGCCTTGAGGTGGAACTCGCGGCTTTGCATTGTGATGGCGAAGACATACCGTCTGCCATTCAGGATGGTGCCCTCGAAGGCCGTGCCGACCTGCTGATCGCCGGAGCTTATGGTCACTCCAAGCTTCGTGAAGCGATGTTCGGTGGCGTAACGCGTGGTCTGCTCGACAATCTCCGCGTCCCCGTGCTGCTAGCACACTAGGCCAGTGCCCGAAGCGCGTTCAAGACGACCGCCACATCAATGGCCTCCTGGATGAGCGCTCCTTGGACCGGAGGCAGAAAGCCGAACGCGGCGACCAGCATTGCGATGGCCGAGAGACCTATGCCGGCGTAGACGCTTTGAAGCGCAATATGTTTCGAACGGCGACCAATACTCAGCGCGGTCACGATTTCCTTCAAATCGCTGCGCAACAGCACGACGTCAGCCGCCTCCGATGCGGCGGCGAGATTTCCCCGCGCAACAGCGAGGCCAACATCGGCCGCAGCAAGTGCCGGCGCGTCGTTGACCCCGTCGCCTATCATCATGACGGGTCCCGATTCTCTCTCTGATCGAATGATTTCGACTTTCTTGCTCGCCGACAACTCCGCCTCGACAGCATCCAGGCAGAGGCTTTCTGCGACCGCGCGCGCTACGCCGATCCGGTCACCGCTCGCAAGAATGATCCGTTTGATGCCCGTAGCGCGCAGCTTCGCGACCGTCTCAGGGGCTTCCTCTCTGAGCGTGTCCTCGAAGCAGATGGTGCCCGAATATCGTCCGTCCACGAACACAAGGGCACTGGCCAGAACGTTGGTGACGGGAAATAAAGCGCCGCTGATCTTCGAAGCAATGAACGAAGGCCCGCCGACGAGAACATCATGGCCATCAACCGAAGCCTCAACGCCCTCGCCCGCGACCTCTGTGGCCTTCTCCGGCTTTACGAGAGCGAGGCCGCGTCGGTGGGCTTCGGAGACGACCGCGCGGCCGATGGAATGTGACGAAACCTGCTCGGCTGATCCAGCCAGTCGCAGCAGGTCGTTCGCATCGCCATTGCAGTCGACATCAGTGACAGTAGGCTGTCCGATCGTAAGCGTCCCGGTCTTGTCGAAAACCACAGTGCGAATGTTGGACAGTGCTTCAATCACTGCCGCTCCCTTGATCAGGATGCCGTGACGGGCGGCGTGTGATGTGCCTGACACGAAGGCGACCGGAACCGCAAGAAGGAGCGGGCACGGAGTCGCGACGACCAAAACGGCCAAAAGCCGCAAGCTGTCGCCGGAGATCGTTACGGCAAGAATGGCCACGCTGACGGTCAACACAAGAAACAGGAGCCCAAATCGGTCAGCGACACGGAAGATCGGAGCCTTGCTTTGCTTGGCTTCCTCGACGAGTCTCACGATGCTGGCATACGTGCTCTCCGCAGCCGGTCGGGCGGCGAGCATTTCAAACGCATCGCCCGCGTTCGACGCCCCGCTCATGACTGACTGTCCTTGCCCCAGGCGTACGGGAAGCGGTTCTCCCGTAAGAGCTGACTGATCGACGAGTGCGGTGCGGCTTTCCACTCGCCCATCGACGGGGACGATGTCGCCGCGGCGGATAAGCAGTTTGTCGTCAATTCCGATTGCGGCGATTGGTATCTCCACCATCCCGGTTTCTGAGATGCGCAAGGCGGTTCGCGGCACACGCGACAGAAGGTCGGTCATTCCGCTCTCAGCACGACTATGGGCGTAGAACTCGAGGAGATGTCCACCGGCGTACATCACCGAAACGATCGCGCCTGCCAGGTATTGCCCGAACCATAGGGCCGTGGACATGGATAGCGCGGCGATAAGATCGAGGCCGAATTCGCCGTGGCGAA
This sequence comes from Rhizobium sp. 05L419, assembly GCF_056397845.1. Classification (NCBI taxonomy): domain Bacteria; kingdom Pseudomonadati; phylum Pseudomonadota; class Alphaproteobacteria; order Hyphomicrobiales; family Rhizobiaceae; genus Rhizobium; species Rhizobium sp. 05L419. The sequence goes on along the minus strand of NZ_JBFTOF010000018.1, from coordinate 124,773 downwards.
GTTTCGATACGATTTCGACCAGCAGGCGTGCAAGCACCGAGACGATTGCGACGATGAGAAGTATCTGAGCAGGAGATCTGGCACCCGCCGCTTGCAGGACGAGGGAGATCAGAAGACATCCCAGCGCGCTGGAAAACAGGAGGAGTGGCCAAAGGCGCTCAGCGAAATCCCTCACGCTCCGACCGTTGAAAATCGTCTTGCCAAGTGGCGTCGCATCGAGTGGCAGCATTTGTCGGTCCATCCAGAAATGGTCGGGAATTCCAAGCGTGGCATATAGGCCGCGGAGTTTATTGATCTATGACAATGACCGAAAGCCATGTTTGCGCGACAAATGAGACTTGAATGGCCGTCGACCGGGAGAGCAGCGATGCAGCGCGATTATACCATCGGCGAACTGCGCCCTGATCAGGAGCTTGCCGCGTTTGCGCTCGTGTGTTGTGTCGCGCCCACCTTCGACGAGAGGGACTGGAAGGCTTTGTTCCATAAAGTTCGCAACTGGCGCTGCCTCAACATCTGTGATCATGCGGGCCGTGTCAGGGGGCTTGCCGTATTCAGGACCGTGATGCATCCGGAAGCCGGCATGATGATGGACGTTCCTATCTTCATCGCTCTGAGTGCCGCAAACCAGAACGAGATCGCGGAGAGCCTGTTCGCGGGCCTCCAGGGCTGTGCGACCGGCTGCCAGTTCATAAGAGTATGGAATGCTGTTCCCAAAGATTTGGAAGAACTGGAAGATCCCTCGTTCTTTCGACGCTGGGACCACGGGCTCATTTACCGTGTGGCTTCCGATCCGATGTCACAGGCTTTGCAGTGAACACGTATCCCACGGCCCGGATCGACTTTATGAATTGTGGGTGTCCCGGATCGATTTCTATTTTTCGCCTCAGACGAGCGATCTGGGTATCGATTGCCCGATCGAACGCTTCCCGTTCCCGGTGGCGTGTGAGATCCATCAATGCGTCCCTGGTCAGCACTCGGCCGGCGTTCCTGACGAGGGCATCGAGCATATCGAACTCGCCAGTCGAGAGCTCCACCTCCTCCCCTTGGGGATTGAGAAGCCGTCGCTTTTCTCGGTCGAGCTGCCAGCCCTCGAAAGCGACCACGTCGCCCGCGATCGGCACGGACTCCGCGCCCGTTTGATAACGGCGTAAGATCGATTTCAGCCGGGCATGAACCTCGCGCAGATGAAACGGCTTGACGACGTAATCGTCGGCACCCACCTCCAGCCCCACCACGCAGTCGACGATATCCTCGCGTCCTGTCAGCATCATGATAGGAATATTCGACGTCTTTCGGATCTCCCGCGCCAGATCTATTCCATCCTGTCCTGGAAGGACAAGGTCAAGAAGAATGATGTCGAAAGTCCCGGAGTTTAGGAGCGTCTTCATTTCCTTTCCGTCAGGGGCGCAGGCGACGTTATAGCCTTCCTGCTCGAAATAATGCTTTAGCATCTCCCGGATGCGCGCGTCGTCGTCCACCACGAGTATCCGCGTGCTGCCGGGAGCCCCCCTGGTCATGTGAGCACCGCTTCCTGAACCCTACGATCCATGCTGGCGGGCGCAGGATTGCGCGCGGCGCGTCAGGTGCGCCAATAGTCGCTGATCCACCGCTGTAAGTGGTCTTGCTAGCGATACCGCAACAAAATCTATAGAGCATTCCAGGCACGGCTGCCATGACCAATCTCTTCTTTGCGTTTGGTCAATGCGGACACTCCTCTTCGAAGTCATCTTCAGGCTGCAACCGCTTTTTTGGCGCTTGACGGACGCGAAGAGGATTAGGAAATGCGTGGTTTCATCTGTCGGCTCCGCACCATCCGGGCGCTCGTTTGGTATTTAGAAATCGCCTCGGTTGCCGTCGTCTGCGGCGCAGCAAGTGCAAGCGAACCCGCCTCCCCTTCGCTCGCGCCGATGCTCCGCCGAGTTGTTCCGACTGTGGTCAGTATTACCGTTCGGGGAAAACATGAAGACGACGAGTCCTGGATCCTGACGCCGGGCAGGCACGCGGAAGGCTCGCCTTCCGACTTGATTCCATCCCAGGCCTCGGTGACGGCTGGAACTGGCGTGATTACGGATGCCCAGAATGGCTATATCCTTACGAACAATCATGTKATCGAAGGCGCGACGAGCATCAAAGTCACGATCGCCGACGGTGCGACATACAATGCCGAGGTTGTCGGGAGCGATCCCCAGACAGATCTCGCGGTCATCAGGATCGAGGCCGCCGGATTGAACGAGGCGCAGTTGGGGCAGTCGGGCTCGCTCCAGGTCGGCGACTACGTGGTCGCGATTGGCACTCCCTTTGGACTGGGTAAGTCCGTTACGTTCGGCATTGTAAGCGCCCTTGGCAGGACCGGCCTCGGGCTCGATTCCGAAGAGGGATACATTCAGACAGACGCTTCAATAAATCCGGGCAATTCCGGCGGCGCGCTCGTTGATCTCGACGGCAAAGTCGTCGGTATCAACACCGCGATCCTGGGACCATCTGGAGCCAACATAGGAATCGGCTTTGCCGTCCCGATCGACACGGCAAAGGCCATCATGCGGCAACTCATCGCGAAGGGTAGGATTGAACGCGGTCTGCTTGGCGTCCAGGTTCAGGACAATAGTGCGGATTTCGGCCGCGCCCTCGGGGTCGAGATTGCGACGGGGGCGCTCGTAAACGATGTTGTGGCGGGCGCCGGAGGTTCGAACGCCGGAGTGATGGTTGGCGATGTCATCGCCGCAGTGAACGGTACGCCCGTCTCGACCGCTGGCCAGTTGCGAGCGCGGATTACTGCCCTAGCGCCGAACACGACCGTAAGACTGACCGTAATGCGCCCCGAGGGGGAAGTCGAAATCCACGCGACGCTTAGTGCGAGCCTACCCGAAACCCAGGCTGAAAATCCCGAGTTCGTAGATGGCGAAGGGTTGCTGGCGCTGGTGACGCTCCAAACGCTTGACAGCGCATCCGATGCCTTTGGCAAGGTGCAAGGCGGCGTTGTGATGRCGATCTCCGACAGCAGCGTCGCCGCCGCGGCCGGCCTTCGGCCCGGCGACGTCATAACCAGTGTCAACAGAACGAAAACACCGACGCCACAAATGGTGGTAGACCTTACAAAGGCGGTGAATGAACTTCTCCTGCTCGGCGTTTTCCGTGATGGCCATATGAGTTTCCTGGTCATCAAACGATAGAAACATCGACATGGCTGCAGCGGCTGCAAGCGCTCCCCAAGCCCCTTGCCGGCAGCTTCACGTTCCTGCTGTTCGGGCTGGGCATACTCGACCTGGACTTGATTGGAGTGCTCTTCTGGCGGGTTCCGCCGGATACGCATTGGCAGACGCGATGGGCCGGAGTGAAGGCCTTGAGCTGAAGTTTAAAGACCCTCGAGGGTTTCATCGCGGGATCGCTATCAGGTTATTCAATACTCTTCGCTCAGCCCGATGAAGCCCTCTTCCGGAGTGTCGTCCTCTACGGGTCCCGACRCATGAGCTCGGTGCCAATGGTCCAGGAAGAGTTCACGCATCCGCAGACGGCGTACGAAGCGCCGTTGAAGCCCCTGATCTGCACGAGCAGCATGAACAGGAGTTCCCTGCCAATGCGGCCGGGGAGACCGAAGTAGACGTCAGGCGGCGTGCGATGCAACGCCTGCATTTGATCGCTCCTCCTCCACGCGCGCCCGGTTTTCTACGCCGGCATCTTGGAACCGCGACCCAAGCCGCTCTGGTTGCAGAAATAGCGAAGGACTATACGAAGATGCCTGTCCGGGAGATCGAAGCGCGACTTCAGGAGGAGGTTCGCTAAATATACGTCAACGACTGTCTGAGCGATTATCGCGCCGACAAGACTCCCGAGTGAGATCTGCAATCCGGGCGTCAACTGCGCGGCTATCCAAATGCGCGAAAGGGCAGATAGCCGCTTTGGCCCGGCTCGCAAAGGGCTGGCGACCTGTATTGTGAGGCATCCACCAATCTCGCAACGTCCGTCGGTCGTTTGGAGCTTGACGACCTCAATCGAGAAGCTGGCGCAGCCGGATGGCGAGGTCCAGAGCTCTGTATGGTTTCTTCAACCAACTCGCGGAAGGCAATGAACGATTGGCAATGCTCGGCTCAGCATAGCCCGAAGTAAAAAGCACTTTAATGTCGGGTCTCAGCAAGACAGCCTGCCTAGCGAGTTCATCGCCTGTCATGCCTCCCGGCATGACAATATCTGTAAAGAGAAGATCGATCGTGTGATCCTTGGATAGAAACTTCAGCGCATCTGCGGCTGAAGCCGCCTCCAGCACAGAGTAGCCGCCCGTCAGCAACCTTGAGACGACAACACGTCTGACGCGCTCGTCGTCTTCGACAACCAGGATCTTCTCGGAACCTCCCGGCACTTCCTCAGTTCTGATCGCTTTATTGGGCTTGGCAGCGACTGCGGCCGCAGCGGCAGGCAGAAAAATCCGTACTGTCGTTCCCTGATCGAGCTCGCTGTAGAGCTGAACATGCCCGCCGAGTTGCTTGACGAAGCCATAGACCATGCTGAGTCCGAGCCCGGTTCCGGCACCAACCCCCTTGGTGGTGAAGAAAGGTTCGAAGGCGCGGGCCTTCACGTCTTCAGACATCCCGCTTCCGCTGTCAGTTGCCGAGATCAAGACATAATCGCCCGGCATCAACTGAGGGTACATCCGGGCGTAGTCGAGATCCAGTCTTGCTCGTGAGATCTCGAGCGTGAGGTTGCCGCCGTTCGGCATCGCATCGCGCGCGTTCAGTGCAAGATTGAGCAAAGCGTTCTGAAGCTGGGAGCCATCGACGAGGGCGATGTGATCGCTGCCTTTGATGCTCGTGCGAAGTTCAATTGCCTCGCCGAGTGTTCGTCGCAAAAGTTCGGAAAAGCTGGATACCAGCGAGCCGATGTCGGCGCTCTTGGGATTGAGGGGCTGACGCCTTCCGAATGCAAGAAGCTGCCCGGTCAGCTTCACGCCGTCGTCGGTAGCCTCCTGGGCCTCGCGAAGCAGTTCGCGTTGCTTTTCGTCGGTTAGACAGGCATCGAGCATTTCAAGATTTCCGCTGATCACGGTCAGCAAGTTGTTGAAGTCGTGAGCAAGCCCGCCGGTCAGTTGTCCGACGGCCTCCATCTTCTGAGATTGACGAAGCTCCTCTTCGACCCGATGCCTGCTGGTCAGGTCGCGGATGAAACCGGTGAAGATGCGAATGTCATTCGAGATCGTCTCGCCGACGGAGAGCTCCATCGGGAAGACCGACCCATCCTTCTTGCGGCCCTTCACCACGCGGCCGAGACCGATGATCCGGGCGTTGCCCGTCCGCAGGTAATCGGCAATGTGTCGGTCGTGTTCCTCCCGATATGGCGACGGCATGAGCATGCGGACGTTTCGACCGATCACCTCGCGCGACGAGTAGCCGAACAGCTTCTCGGCAGCGGCGCTGAAGGAGATCATGGAGCCGGTATCGTTGATCACCACCATGGAATCCGGAACGGTTGCAAGAATCGAGCTCAGGTGTGCCTCACGGTCTGCAAGATCCTCCTGAACCTTCCTGGCTTCCGAGACATCGATATTCGTCTGTATGACGACGGGAGTCGGCGAAGCCGCGTCGAAGACGACCCAACGCGTCGCAACCGTCATTGGATGTCCATCCTTATGATGATGAACTATATCACCGTCCCAAATGAGGCCAGCGTAGACGTCCTTCCTGATGTCGTCGATCGCCCTGGGGAATTTGGTGGCAAGCAGCTTGTGGACTACCTGCCCCACGGCTTCCTCCCGCTTCCAACCGTAGAGCCGCTCGCAACCCGACGTCCAATGGCTGATAACACCGTCGAGGCCGTGGATGACTACGTTCGTATCGTCGAAGACGCGGGCGATGACATCAAGATCCCGTCCCTTGGATGTCGAAACCGCGGCATCGTTTGCCATTGTCGCCTTCCCGCTTAGTGATGGTGTCGCATCGGCGTTTCGTCGAAGCGGAAGTCTTCGTCTGCGTCAGCTTGGCTCTCGCCGGCCCTATGCACAAGAGCAGACTTGTTGCGCACGAGGATGCCATATCGGCCATTTACCGATATGATGCCCATGCCGACCAGCTTGGTGATGGTGCGCGAGACGGTTTCGATCGTCAGTCCAAGGTAGTCCGCGATATCGAGCCGGGTCATCGGCAGGCAGATGGCGGCCGGATCGGCGACTTGTGACGCGCTTTTCTCCAATCGGTTCAGAAGAAAGCTGCACACCCGTTCTTCGGCGCTCTTACGGGAAAGTAGCACCATCTGATCCTGCGCGGCTGCCACCTCATCGCGAAGCTGCGAGAGAAGCACGGGACGCAGGTGAGGCTGCGCCCGAAGCTGTTGTTCGAAGGATGCTTTCGTCAGCCGCTGAAAGGAACCGTCGTCAATCGCCTCGGCGCTGTAGAGATACCGGTTCTTGAACGAAACTCCGACGATATCGCCCTTGGCGAGAAATCCGGTGATCACTCGACGGCCGTCATGCAGGAGACGGCAGATGCGCAGGTTGCCCTCCAGGATCGCGAAGACATGATCCGCGCGATCTCCTTCGAAGAACACGACCTTGCCCGCCGCTGCACGTTCGACCGGAGCTCGATTGAAAAGCACGCCGAGGCTCATCGGCTCCTGTGAGACCGATACTTGCTCAAACAACTGCCTGACATAGAGATGGTTCGCCAACATGATCCTTCCTCCAATCACGTGGCGTTCAGTTGACGACCCGTACGTTACACGGGAATGCTTTTTCTGTGCCAATTGGCGGAAGCTTGTGACGGTCTGTGACAGCTAAGTTGATAGACAACGTCCGGCAATAATGCGGTAATGCGGTGTCTTGTTCCTCTTCGACAAACGATCAACCGCCCACGCGACGCGGTTTTTTGAATAGGCCGCTAGTCCACTTGCGTGGCGATCCGACCCGAGACGTCGTTCAGATAGATACAGTAAAAGAGGTGCGAAGAAGCGGTCGCGGGCGGCACGTCGACCGGCTTCAATGATCCGACCTCCCACCAGTCGAAGTGCTTTGCGAGCAGTGACCACGCATGGAGCCGCTCCTCGTGCCAGGCATCGGTGTCCGTGAGTTCCTGGAAACGCCCGTTCAGTACCACACTTTTCCAGCTACCCTTGCTGGGCGATTCTTCGACCTGAAGACATACCTTCGGGTTCTGCCGCATCCACTGGATCTTTCGTCCCGGCATGGAGAAGCTGTAGGCGACCCTGGCCTGGAAGGCGAAATAGATCGGTACGACATACGGCTGCCCGTCATTGCTGCAGGCCAAGTGGCCGTAGTGACCGCCTTCCAGCATTGCGAGGCATTCTGCATGGTTCATGTCCCTGAGCGCCATTGTCATGGTTTTCACTCCTGATTGTCAAAGATGGTCCCGAACAGACCGCTGCAGGTCGAAACCTCGTTGGCCTACGTCACCGCTTGCGCGGTAAAGGAGCACACTGAACATAGTGGCAATCATTATCGCTATTAGGAACAGCAACAATGCGTGGTCGAGCACGAACCAGCGCAGCCACCTGTAGCAATCTTGAGCATGCATTCGTCGAACTCCCAGGATCCTTGCAAGGCTGCAGCCTCAGCCTTGCTTCTGTGGGCCGCGGAACTGGTCAACCACCTATTGACAGGTTATTGACCACACTCACGACGCCGGGGATCGACCACGCCGCTCGCTCCGCCGCGATGCGTTCGCGCCATCCGGTGACGCCGCCCTTAAGAATGACGTTGCCGCCAGTGACATCCACCTGAATATGGGCAGCCTCGACGTCGGCGTTGCGTTTCAACGCGCCTTCGATCCGGTTCTTAACATCCGGAACCGACACCGCCGGCTCGATCGACAATACGTTGGTGACGCCCACCACACCCCCGAGCTTCATGACTGCCTTTTCGGCCGCCACGCGCTGGAAGTGCCACGGCACCTCTCCAGACAGCCTCACCCAACCCTTCTGGACTTTGACATCGATCGCGCCATTTGGCAAAAGCGTGTCCCATTCGATGATATCGAGCGCCCGCGCGGCAATTTCGTCGTCAGCGTGCTTCTTCCTCTCCGCGAAGCGGACTTCGAGGTTCTCTGCCAGCGCGCGCACTCCCTTGACCCGCTTGACTGCCAGCTCGGCGGCAATCTTTTCGGCGTAGCTGCCGACATGGCCGGTCAAGGTGACAACGCCGTTTTCAACCGCAACGCCGATGTTGGCGGCATCCACGCTCGGTTCAAAGCAGAGTTCGTCGATGATATTCTGACGTAGTGCGAGATCATTCATCACATTCCTCCATTTGAACAAAGGGTTCTCGGACCTCGTCGCGATGATCCGCCATTTTGCCGACGTGACATTGCGCTTGGTCAAACCAGGCGAAAAATATCTGACGCATCGACGCTTTGACGAATGCTCGCCGAATTGAGACAGATCAAAGCCTACGCGCTCATTCCCCTCTACGATCCAGCCCCGTCGAAACATGGAAGGAGGCTTTCCCATGACAGACATTTCGTTGCGACAGCATGTACTGGATGAGCTGGAATTCGAACCGAGCATCGACGCCGCCCACATAGGCGTTACGGCCGAGCGTGGCGTGATCACGCTGACTGGTCACGTCGCGACCTACGCAGAGAAGGACGCGGCCGAGCGTGCTGCTCGGCGTGTCAGGGGCGTTCATGCCATCGCCCAGGAGATCGAAGTGCGCCCGTACGGCACACACATCACCGCTGACGACGAGATCGCAACCCGCGCGCTCAGCACGCTCGCATGGCGCACGACCGTTCCGAGGGACGCCGTGGAAGTCAAAGTGCAGAATGGATGGGTCACGCTGGAAGGCAATGTGGAATGGCAATACCAAAAGAACGCGGCGGCTAGCGCCATCCGCGATTTGGCGGGTGTCGTCGGCATTTCCAATGCTATTGCGGTGACGCCACGGCCCACTTCCAGCGACGTCAAGCGGCGGATCGAAGACGCGTTCAAACGGGACGCCGAACTGGAGGCTCAGGCTATCCGCGTCAACGTAGTGGACGGCAAGGTGACGCTCGACGGAACGGTGAAGCGGTGGTCAGAGCGGCAGGCCGCAGAACATGCCGCTTGGTCGGCCGCCGGTGTGAAGGCCGTCGAGGATCACCTTCGGATCGGCTGATTGAAGGTGATCGAAGGCTTCATGGACGAACAACGGATTATTGCGTGATCCTGCGGCCTTCCTTTCTGACGCCGAAGGACGAGTTCTTTTGAGCTCGTCCTTTTTGTTTCTGCTCCTTTCGCGTCCGCCTACCACTGGCCGCACCGAACCCGAAAATGTTTTGCCGTCCTTGACGCGCATCAAAGCGGCGGGATCGAAGATGTAGTTTGATGGCAAGGCTCAATCTTGAGAGCAAGAACTTTGATGGGATCCGGTTTTCCGGACCTGCTTGGCAAACAGGAGGTGACGATGCCTGATACAGTTCCCGTTAAGACAGAACAGAAAACAATGCCGGCCGTAGGTAGCATGTGGTCGCCGTTTGAAACCTTGCGCACCGAAATCGACCGTCTGTTCGAGGATTTCGGACCGTCGTCGTTCCGGCCTCTCACACGGCCGTTTTTTGCGCGTACTGTGGCATCTTCCGATAAGTGGATTATGTCCCCTGCCGTTGATGTCGTTGAGAAGGACGATGCATTCGAAGTGACGGCGGAAGTCCCCGGTTTGGACGAAAAGAACCTCGAGGTCAAACTTGCGGACGGTGTTCTGACCATCCGAGGCGAAAAGAGCGAAGAAAAGGAAGACAAGGAAAAGGCGTATCATGTTTCGGAACGTCACTACGGGTCGTTTCAGCGCTCCTTCCGGCTTCCCGATGGCGTCGAGGCTGACAAAGTCAGCGCGGCTTTCGCGAAGGGCGTTCTCAAAGTGACGCTTCCCAAGAGCCTCACTGCGAAGCAGAACGATCGTAAGATCGAGATCAAGGCCGACTGATCTCGGCACGGGTGGGTGCGCCCGCGCACCCACCGCCATCGGCATATGCCAAAGACCACAGCAGATGACGAGCAGAGGACGAAATGAACGGACCGCGCTGGCAAGACCCATTGATAACCGCAGCGGGAATGTTGGTATGCTGATGGTTTCGCCGTGGGTCATTCCATTTAGCGACACAGCCTTGCTCCGTGGAGCGCAGTCATCATGGGCGGCGTAGTCGTCGTCCTCGCGGCCTCATCCGCGTTTGCTGGACCCGGCACCGGGAAAGCTTAGGAGAAGGACGGTGGTCGTCCAGATGTCGCGCACTGCAGAAGCGTTGCTCTCCGGAGCGGGATTCTGCGGGGACGAGTGGGCAAGTAGGCAAGTAGGAGATAGGAAGATGGGATTGAAAGTTCTCGCAAAGGCCGAATGGGCGACCTACTTCTCGCACCTTCACGAAGCCGTGCAAGGCAAGGAGATCAAAATCGAAGTCGTGGGTGCGACGGTTGGCGATCAGATCCTTGTGACATCCGCCCCTCTGCTGGGGGCGACGTACGAACCCAAGCAGGACACGCTCGAGCTATCGGTCAAGGGCATGACGCATGTGGTCGAAAGGCCGCGGAAAATCACGATCCAGGATGAGGAGGGAGAGGTCGTCGCGATCGAAGTGATCGATCTCGCCGAGCGGCATCAGATCCTCACGTTCGCCCAGCGCTGATGGGGCTTCTGCGAGATGATGAACGTCAACGCACGCGGGCCGAGCCTTATCCGGCACGCCGCCAAGGAACAGAGCGAAGCCGTCGACGATCTCACAGAGGTTAGCCTGTGTTCGCAGAACGAAGCCTGCGAGGCGCTCGCCTCCAGCTGGTCAGGGATTGCCGCCGACGAAGCACGACTGCGGCGCGAACGGTATGGCCCCAATGTCATCAGCCGCGAGCAACGTGCCCCGCTGCTCCAAGAAATCTGGGTTCGCGCCAAAAGCCCACTGAACGCCCTGCTGCTTATACTCGCCATCATTTCGTACGCGCTCGGCGATCTGCGGGCCGCCGTCGTCATATCGGCCATTGTCATCCTTTCGGTGGGGATGGCTTTCGTTCAGGAGCATCGTTCCAGCCAGGCCGCCGCCAAACTTCGCGCGATGGTAAGGACGACTGTCAGCGTCCTTCGCCCGGACACCAGCCGGCCCGAGGTAACAGAAGAACCCGTCGAAGAACTCGTGCCTGGGGACGTCGTGCGGTTATCTGCAGGCGATCTCATTCCCGCTGATATACGCCTCATCGAGGCTACCGACCTCTATGTGAACCAGTCGACCCTGACTGGGGAGGCAATGCCTGTCGAGAAGGAGTCGGTTCCTGCCTTGGCTCCCGTCGAGTCGGCATTCGATCGTCCAAACCTCTGCTTCATGGGATCGAATGTCGTCAGTGGGTACGGAAGAGGTCTGGTGATCAGGACTGGTCCGCAAACCTTCTTCGGCGCGCTGGCCGAAGAGGTGGTGGCCCGGCAGGAGGAGACGGCCTTCGATCTCGGCGTCAAGCGCTTCACCTGGCTGATGATCGGTGTGACCGTTGTTCTCGGCCCCCTTGTCTTTGTCATCAACGGAATCACCAAGGGAGATTGGCTTCAGGCCTTGTTGTTTGCCGTGGCGGTAGCAGTCGGGCTGACTCCCGAAATGCTTCCAATGGCGGTAACCGTCAACCTTGCAAAAGGCGCGCTCGCAATGGCCCGGTCCAAGGTGATCGTGAAGCGCCTGAACGCGATCCAAAACCTCGGCGCGATGGACATCCTGTGTACTGACAAGACCGGCACGCTGACGCAGGACAGGATCATTCTCAAGCAGCATGTTGATATCCATGGCGGCGACTCGCCGCGAGTGCTGCACTACGCCTACCTCAACAGCTACTTCCAGTCCGGACTGAAGAACCTACTCGACGTCGCGGTGCTCAAGCACGGAGACGTCCATGAAGAACTGGGGATCGACCAGCGCTTTCGAAAGATAGGGGAGATACCCTTCGACTTCGCCCGTCGGCGTTTGTCCGTCGTCGTTTCTGACGATCAGGGCAAGCACATTCTTATCTGCAAGGGCGCGGTCGAGGAGATATTCGCGGTCTCCACCCGTTGCGAGGATGGCGGGGCGCTCGGAACGTTGGATGCGAGCCATCTGGCGACGGCCAAGGAAGAGACCGTCGCACTCAACGAGAGCGGCTTCCGCGTCGTTGCGGTGGCATACAAGGAGATCGCCGGAACGAAGTCAAGCTACAGCGTGGAAGACGAAAGCGGTCTCACTCTGCTCGGCTACATCTCGTTTCTGGATCCTCCCAAGGAGAGTGCCGCCAATGCCATCACCGCGCTGGAAGCGAAAGGGGTGCGCGTGAAGATCCTCACCGGAGACAACGAGGTGATCACGCGCAAGATCTGCGGCGATGTCAGGATACCGATTGGCGACATTCTGCTTGGGTCGCAGCTCGAGGCAATGACGGATATCGAGCTCGCAGAGAGAGCTTTGGCTGCGACCGTGCTTGCGAAACTGACACCGATGCAGAAAGAGCGCGTCGTCCGGGTCCTTCGCTCGACCGGTCATGTGGTCGGTTTTCTCGGCGACGGAATCAATGACAGCCCGGCGCTCAAGGCCGCTGATGTCGGCGTATCGGTCGACAGCGCCGTCGATATCGCGAAGGAGAGCGCAGACATCATTCTCCTGGAAAAGAACCTGCTCGTACTGCGCGACGGCGTCGTCGAAGGTCGAAAGGTGTTTGCGAACATCACGAAATACATAAGGATGGGCGCGAGTTCGAACTTCGGCAACATGTTCAGTGTCATCGGGGCCAGCCTGTTCCTGCCATTCCTGCCGATGACGGCGATACAGGTTCTGACCAACAATCTGCTCTACGACGTCTCGCAGACAGCCATCCCGACCGACGCCGTCGACGAGGAATTTATCGCCACGCCGCGTCGATGGGACATTGGGGGCATCTTCAGGTTCATGCTTTTTTTGGGGCCGGTTAGTTCGATCTTCGACTATGCGACGTTCGCCATGATGCTATTCGTTTTCAAAGCATGGAGCGATCCGGCCCTGTTTCAGACGGGATGGTTTGTGGAATCATTGCTCACCCAGACCCTGATCATCCACATCATCCGTACCGCCCGCATTCCCTTCATTGAAAGCAACGCCAGCGCCGCACTCATCGCCACGAGCGTCGTTATCGGGATCATAGGCATCCTTCTGCCCTCCACCGTACTCGGAACCGCCCTGGGATTTGTAGCCCTGCCCTGGCCATACTGGCCGCTGTTGGCGACAATCCTATTGTCATACGCAACCCTGTCGCACCTTGTGAAACGCTGGTTTGTGCGCCGATGGGGAATGTAAGAAKCGGCAGCGAAATGCTGTAAGGGCGTCAGGTCATCTCAACTGCATCTCAAGCATGGCAATGCGTGCAGACTTTGAGCGCAACATCGAGCCTTGCTGGCAGTTTGTCGCCCAACCGATTTTCAAACAGCTTCAGGATCTTGACCAATACTTGCGCGTCCGCAGAGACGGTCGACGGCATCAGGCCGAGCAGGCGGTTTGAAAGCGCTCCGGGCTCGAGTTGCGTTGCTATCGTCAACGGGCTCCAACCCTCATAGTAGATCCCACGAACGATGACGGGGAGAGAGTTGCCGATCTTCGCGTTGTCGTCGACCGAGAGACTGTCGCGGACGGCATGCAACGTGGCGCGCAATACGTCGTAGGCGGCGCGTTGCTCGCAACCAAGGAGATCAGCTAGTTCGCGCACCCAGACGCCCGCCTCCTGGGCGGCTTCCGGAAATGTTCGAAACGGGCTGTAGGGCATGACGACCTCCTGTGTCGAGGCTCTTCCCGGATAACGGTGGGGGTAGGAAGGCCGTTGATCTGTCGACATTTTGCGGCCGACCGAAGCCGCTGTCATTGACGCGGGTCAAATCTTTCGCAAGCCGCTCATGATTGCGATGGGTCAATGAAACACCCCCGCAGATCTGATCGGATGTCCTGACTGGAGGATGTAAGGATGAGAGCCGAAAAAACACTTGAGGACGCTCCTTTGATCGAAGATCGGGAAACCCGTCCCAGATCCCGGACGGAAAGCGCCATGCCGCGCAAACTAGCCGGCTTCATCCTTGCGATGGGGCGGAGCCATCAGGCTGCTCTGGTCCTGCTTTCGGTCATGCTATTCGTCGTCGGCATCGTGCCGCTGGAGATCCAGCGAAGGATCATCAACGGCGCGACGCAGGGCGCGAGCTTCAACGCCATCCTTATGCTTGTTTTCGCCTACTTCGCACTCGCTCTGACCGAGGGGAGTGTCAAGCTCGCCTTGAACATCTACCGCGGCTGGATCGGCGAAGTGGCTATCCGATGGCTCCGCATGGCTGTTCTTGACGCTAGGGAACGCCACCTCGAGGAACTAACGACGTTGGCCGACGGCGTAGAAATGTCGATCGTGCTCGCCGAGGCCGAACCCGTCGGCGGCTTCGTCGGCACAAGCATTTCCGAGCCGGTCCTCCAAGCAGGTGTTCTGATCGCCGTCGGCGGCTACATGATCTATCTGCAGCCGCTTCTGGCGCTGGCGGTCGCGGTCGTATTCATCCCTCAGGCCGTCCTGGTTCCCAGTCTGCAGGGCCTCATCAATCAGCGGGTGAAGACCAAGATCACGGTCATGCGACACCTCAGCGAAGAGATGGTCGATCACGACGCTTCGCCAAAGGCGTCGCGACATCAGGCAGCCCGTGTCCAGAGGCTGTTTTCGACGAACGTCAGCATCTACAGGCTAAAGTATTCGCTGAACTTCCTGATGAATCTTATGATTCAGCTTGGCTATGTAGGAATATTCGCACTCGGCGGCTACTATGTGGTGACGGGCAAGACCGAGATCGGAACCGTGGTGGCGTTCGTTGCAGGCCTGAACAAGGTTTCGGATCCGTGGGGAGCATTGGTGGACTGGTATCGCGACCTCAAGGTTACGCAGGTCAAGTACGATCTCATCCGTGACGCGAGCACGATCAGCCCCTCGGAACTGCAAGACCTCGGCAGACGAGATGAAGCGCCAATGACAATATGAGGTGGCCCGTGTGATAGGCGGGCCACCTCATGAGTAGCGATTATTGGGTGACGGTCAGTCTTGCCTCCATTCCTGCCTCGAAGTGTCCCTTGATGTTGCAAAGGACAAGATAAGAGCCAGGTGCCAGCTTTGCTTTCAACTCGCCGTCCGCACCGGGTTTGAGATCGGATACCTCGCCGATGCTCTTCAACTGCTTTTCATCGACACGATGCTTGGACTTGATCAAGGGGATCTTCTGATCGGGAGACTTGAGCTTAACCAGCACCATCTCGTGCTCTTCGGTCATGGCGTCGTTATGCACGGCAAAAATGGTCTCGCCTGCCTTGACCGTAGTCTGGTCGAGCTTCAGCGTCATCGGGCCTCCACCCTCACCGCCCGCAACGACTTTTACTGTCGTCGCTGCCCACGACGTTCCAGCCATCGACACGGCCGCAAACGCAGCGAGAGCATAACGAGTGAATGTCTTCATTGGATCAGCCTTTCCTCTACAGCCCACGGTTCGTTTAGGGATCGTTGCTGACAGCCGCCTGAACATTTGTGGATCTCTCGCCTCTTCCACTCGGACTTGCCACTTTCGAAGGACCGTTGCGTCGCCATCCTCCATCTGCTCGGCGTATGCATCGAGACAGCCTTGTCGCAACTCTGATTTTCGAGCTTCCTCGTTCTGGCTACCGATGATTCCGTGGCTGTGGCTCGCCCACCTGGAAAACCGATCGGAAAGTCGAACTATGACCTCTGTCAATGTACTTAGACCTCGGAGGCAGCATGATCCACGCAGAATTCGCGGTCTTAGCACTTGGCTGATCGCCTGAGCGGGATTCCGCGGCAATAATCTTCCAGGAGATGACAGATGCTTGTCGGAGCCATCATGACGCCTTCGCCGATTAACATCGGCGCATCCGCCTCCATCTTGGACGCCTCCAAGCTTATGCTCGACAACCGGGTGAACCGTCTTCCTGTCGTCGATGACAACGGCGTTCTGGTTGGCGTGATCACAGAAGGCGACTTCCTGCGACGTCATGAACTCGACACTGATCGCAAGCGCTCCTGGTTGCATGGCTGACGAGCCCCGGCAAGATCGCCGACGAATATGTCCGCGCGCATGGCCGTCGTGTCGAGGAGCTGATGAGCGTCGCACTCCCACCACCGATTGCCGAAGGCGACCGCGCCTGAGAAGGCTTCCGTTCAACCGTCCATTGTTGGCCCTCGTAGCCCATGCGGCGAATCCCTTCCCGTAGAGGACGATTGCCGGCGCATTGCGCGTCAACCGGTAACATTAAGGGCAAAGCTGCCGTGCGTGAGCTGTCGCTACCGGAAATTGCCGTTCGATCAGGAAAGAATGAGCATCAACTTGCGCGACCCTCCCCTTAGGTGCCACCGACTGCGACATTCACCATCCGCACTTTGACCTCGGTCAAAAACCGATTGCGCCGGACGAGGTCAGGCGTGCGATCCCGCCGCCATATCCTCGAATGTCGTTTTGGCGTCCTCGCTCAGGCGCTTGGCTGTTTGAGAAGCCAGCCTCGAGCCGATCATGGCCATTCTGCCTGCTTCATTTGCGTATTCGGCGCTGGCGTTCTGGACGAAGTTGCTGACAACGTCGGACGCGTCTTTGTATTCGAGGCTTTTGCTAAGATCGTCCAACAGCTTCATATCCTGTTCGCAACGGTGCTTCAGGAACTCCAAACTCTCGATCTGAGAGCGCACGATAGCCTTGAAAACCAGAGTCTGAAAACGAACCCCAGCGCCAAATACCTGCTCGGCGCTCGCAACCGCCGGCAGATGAAACAGCCCGAAAGGCGTGTATTCGGTCCATGCTGTCATGATCCAATCTCCACTTCTTTTATCCACGGTCGTGCTGACAGGAAGGATCGCGTCGAGGTATTCATCGAGAGGCTAGTATTTCGCACGCCGAGCTGGGTTGCCATGCTGAGGCTAGCGATAGACGAGAACCGGAATCCGCGAATGGCTCAGCACCTTGGCCGTGACGCTGCCTATCAGCAAGTTCGCGACGCTCCCACGACCGTGCGATCCCATTGCGATCAGGTCGCATCCATTCTCTATAGCAGCGTCAACTATCGCGGTGTGTATCTGATCGCTCCGAACTTTCACGGTGTGGCTGACGACCCCCTGAAGACGCGCTCGCGCTTCAACGTCACTTAGGAACTTTACGGCCTGTGCATCCGCGAACCGATCATAATCATCCTTAGCAATCGTGAGCTTTTCACTGTCCGTCGTAAACATATGGAACGGTTCGATTACGTAGACGAACACGACCGACGCCTTGGCGTCTCGAGCGAAGGCGACAGCGTTCTCGGCGGCGGCCTCGGCAAGCTTCGACCCATCTGTTGGAATGAGAATGTTTGTAAACATTGGAAACCTCCCAGATCGGTAACCAGCTTACAAAGTCATCGAGCAGCAGTCTTTGATTCTCATCAATCTATGTCGGAGCATTCGGTTGCGGTGAAATGCAAAGGTCGAACTGCGCCTCGCTGTGGAGGGACATGGTAGATGCCGACTGGCTAGCCGTCTCCATTGCCTAGCGGCGCAACATCCTTGTTGACCTCCAGTACATTGAGAAGCTGATCCACAAGTCTGGCAGTGGGTAGTGCCGCATCGAGCTTCAGCCATCCGGTCTCGACCGTTTCTCTCGCCAGTTGATCTGCGAGAACGTCGAGCGTGGGCGTCGGAGACCCCGATGGAGGGTATTGCAATGCTTGCGAAAGACATCATGGCCAGCCCGGTCACCACGATCTGAGAAGATCAAAACGTTCGGCGGGCAATAGAGTTCATCAGCGCCAGCAAAATCGGCGCGGTTCCGGTCGTTGATGCAGAAGGCGTGCTGAAAGGCATCGTCATCGAGGTTGACTTGCTCAGGCGCATCTCCTCTTCAAACGGCACACGTCCCGTGCCCCACACCCGCGACTGGAAGGAGGCACTAGCCGATTAGATCAAGGCTCGAAGCCGGCGGATCAAGGACGTTATGACCACTCCCGTGATCAGCGCCGTGCTTCCGGCGTCTTCCCAAATGAGCCACTGCCTGCTCCCACCACTGACGCGCTACCACTCGCCTGCCATCGCAACGTAAACGCGCGTCCCGGTCAAAGGATGCAATTCACTCCGATAATCCTGGACCTTTTGATCGAACCCCGCGGGAACCTATAGGCACATTGCGGGTTGTCTGCTCACTGGCGTCAACCCGGGGAACGTAAGCAAAAAGCTCTGCGCTGTTCGACGACACCGCAAGATCGCTTCGTGAAGACGATCGAACAAGTGCTTCGTCAACAGATCTCCGACACGCCTGAAGCAGGCCGCCTTGCGAGGGCGGTTATCAGAGACGACCCATCGAACTCAAGGAGCCACTCATGGCCAAGGAAACTAAAACGCTCGACATTCTTTTCTACGACACTCTGAAGGACGTCTACTTCGCTGAAAACAAGATCGTGGCCACACTACCGAAAATGCACGATGCGGCAAACAGCAAGCAGCTCAAGGATGCGTTCACCAAGCATCTCGCCGAAACTAAAGTCCATGTCCAGCGCCTTGAAGCGGTTTTCAAGATCATTGGCAAAAAGCCCGAGCAGAAGACGTGCGACGCTATCATGGGGCTCACCAAGGAAGGTGCTGAAATCATGAAGGAGTACGAGGGCACGCCGGCCCTTGACGCTGGTTTGCTCTCAGCTGCCCAGGCCGTCGAGCATTACGAAATGTCGCGCTATGGCACGCTCAGGACATGGGCGCTCGAACTTGGCATGAAGGACGCAGCCAAGCTCTTGCAGACCACGCTCGACGAAGAGCAAGCGACGGATATCGCCCTTACTTCAATCGCAACGAAGGTTGTGAACCAGAACGCGGAGAAAGCGGCCTGACTTCACAAGCAGATCCGGCCTTGCAGGGGCCGGATCTGCTTACTGAGTATGTCCAGATGATCCCTCGACGCCCTCCGGAGGCGGGGGTCTCTGATTGCGCCATGGTACCCCCGCACGTCTCATTTCTCCGGCCCGGTTTGGAACTGACCATGCAGACTGACATTACCAGCAAAGACACAATGGACGGACGCTCCCGACCGATTGCCGACGGGACAACAGACTACGCGATTTACATGCTCGACACCGCCGGCCGTATCAATAGCTGGAATTTCGGTGCGCAACTCAAAGGCCGTGGCAAGCGGGAAATCCTCGGCAAGCATTTCTCGACCTTTTACACGGCCGAAGACCAAGAAGGCGGACTTCCTCAACGCGCGCTCGACATCGCGGCCAAGGATGGCCGCTTCGAAAACGAAGGCTGGCGCGTACGCAAGGATGGAAAACGCTTCTGGGCTCATATGATTGTCGATGCAATCCATGATTCCGAAGGAGAGCTTCTCGGCTTTGCCGAGATTGCGCGCGACCTGACGGAGCGAAGGAAGGCGGAGAATGAGCTTCGTCAGAGTGAGGAGCAGTTCCGCCTCCTCGTTCAGGGTGTCACGGACTATGCGATCTATATGCTCGACCCCGAAGGCAAGATCTCCAGCTGGAACGTTGGCGCGCAGCGCATCAAGGGGTACGCACCGGAAGAAATCATCGGCGAGCATTTTTCGAAATTCTATACCCCAGAGGACCGTGCCGAGGGACTGCCGGCGAAAGCCCTGATGATTGCCGCTGCGGAGGGCCGGTTCGAACGCGAGGGATGGAGACTACGCAAAGACGGATCACGTTTCTGGGCCAGCGTCATTATCGATCCCATCCGCGCAGATGACGGTGCCCTTCTGGGTTTCGCCAAAGTCACGCGCGACGTTAGCGAGAAGCGTGCCGCTCAGGAGACCCTTATCCAAGCGCAGAAGATGGACGCCGTCGGCCAACTCACCGGCGGCATAGCGCATGACTTCAACAACCTCCTTACGGTCGTGCTCGCAAGCCTGGAGATGGCACGCAAGCGCACCCCTCTGGGGCAAGACGTAATCGAGTTGATTGACAACGCCATCCAGGGAGCGCAGCGCGGCGCCGCACTTACCCAGCGCCTCCTTGCCTTTTCGCGGCGTCAAAAATTGTCGTTGGAGCGAGTTGACGTTCCAGACCTCGTTCATGGAATGGCGGACCTGCTTCAGCGGGCGATCGGTCCCGAAGTGCCCATTCGCACGCAATTTCTGCTGTCGCTGCCGCAGGTCACGTCAGATCCCAATCAGCTGGAGAGTGCGATCCTGAACCTTTGTGTAAATGCGCGCGACGCTATGCCCGAGGGAGGAACAATAACGATCGCGGCAGAGCGTAGAGCCGTTGCGCATCCTTCCTCCGGGGAGGATCTCCTCCCCGGAGAGTACGTTTGCCTTTTGGTTAAAGACGAAGGCGAAGGAATGGACGAGAAAACCCTCTCAAGCGCCACGGAACCATTCTTCACGACGAAAGGGATCGGCAAAGGAACAGGCCTCGGCCTTTCAATGGTCCAGGGACTAATGGCACAGTCTGGAGGAAAACTCGTGCTCAAATCAAGAAAAGGTATGGGAACAACCGCCGAATTGTGGCTGCCGATCGCAACATCCGAGCCCACCGGCACCAATGCACCGGAGCAGCAGGAACCGATAGCCGTGATGCTCGACCGTGCACTGACAGTGCTTGCGGTGGACGACGACGGTCTTGTCCTCATGAACACGGTTCTCATGCTCGAAGACCTTGGCCATGAGGCCATTCAGGCTCAATCAGGAAGGGAAGCACTCGAGATTCTAAGAAGCGGCTTTCTGCCGGATATCGTGATAAGCGATCATGYCATGCCAGGGATGACGGGCTCGGAATTGGCGATGACGATTGCGGCCGAATATCCCAATATCCCTGTTGTCCTCGCAACGGGGTACGCTGAACTCCCGTCCGGAAAGGACACCGGCGTTCGGCTGTTGAAGCCCTTCACGCAATCGCAGCTGACCGCCGCGCTGGCCAGGGCAAGCAGAAAGGGAGGCTACCCCCATCGTTGATGAAAGCTGGCAGGGCAAGCAGCGGCTTTCCGGTTTTACGTCCAACGGACGGATCGAGCGGCCTTTTCCACTGGCAATTCAATCGCCGAAGCCGACCGTGATGCAACATTGCCGCAACGCGCGCCAGGCGGCCAAGTAAAAAGCACGCCGTATGTCCAGATCACATTCGCAGCGTGCTGGCTCGTATGACAGATAGCTCGGCTGCCGTTCACTCCGTAACCGCCAAGGATCGCAAAGATCTCCCCGGTGATGTAGCTCGGCATTTGTGGCGCGGCGGCGACGACGTATGCCGGAGCAACGTCTTTCGGTTGGGCCGCGGAGGCAATGGAAGCAATAGAGCCTGCCGCCTTCGTGATGGTGAATTTCAGAGGAGGGCGAGGTGCTCCCTGCCATTTGGAGAGGCGGTTCCTCGCCACGTCACGGTCTCGCGATCGCAGTGCTACGAAACCTCGATACGGCAACCACTAGGGCTGCTTGAGGCATATGCCTTTACAATCTGCGTCCTGCGCGACGCGAAGAAATTCTGTAGCGTGGGATTTGATTGGCGCTGTTGGCCGCCAGCTCAGGAAGGTCTCAACCCTCGGCACGGAGTTTCATGCGATTGACGTGATACCCCGGGTCGTGGGGCCATTCACTATCGACGTAGATAGTAACACCAACCCGCAGCCACCAGTCGCAGTTCGGGGCCTCTTGATGTCGACAGGATGCTCGCCGATGACGTCGGGATACCACTAATTTAGTGAGCCTCAGACACTGCTGAGCAATATGCTCGTCTCGCTGTTGAGAACGCCTTCGACCGTGCGGACTTCGCGAAGAACCCGATCGAAATCGCGCAGGTTACCGGCGCGGATCTCTGCGACAAGATCCCAGGATCCGTTCGTCGTGTGCAGTGCATAGAGCTCCGGAAGGCCGCGAAGAAATCTTATGACCTTCGTCGTCGATCGGCCTTGCACTTCGATCATCATGATCGCGCGGATGGCTCCGTCGTCATAGTCCTGACGAACGCGGATCGTAAATCCGAGCGCCGCTCCCGATTGCAGCAGTCGATCAAGCCGCGCCTGGACCGTCCCGCGCGAGACGCCCAGTATCACCGCAAGCTTCGAGAGGGGCGCTCGGCCATCCTCGCGCAGGACAGAAATCAGCCGGTGATCGAGATCGTCGAAAATATGCATATAAAATTGTACAATGTGGCTAAGCATTATGCCAGGTTTTTTGTCAATAATACCGCATTTTTCGAGTTTCAAGTTCTTTACTGCATACCTAGTCTGGCTCCATCGAATTTCCTGATGGAGCTGCAACGTGGTACAGTATGTCGGCGTCAGCAATGTTATCGAACTGGTCCGATCCGTCGGCATCGAGGCATTTCTGCTTKGTCTTGCGGATTACATCGAAGACGATTTCCGCCGCTGGGAGCAGTTCGAGAAAACGCCTCGTGTCGCCAGCCACTCGAAGACCGGTGTCATCGAGCTGATGCCCACCTCCGATGGCCAGCACTACGGGTTCAAATATGTGAACGGTCATCCGAAGAACCCAACCTTCGGCCTCCAGACGGTCACGGCATTCGGCGTCCTTTCCGATGTCAGCACCGGCTACCCCTGCCTCGTGTCGGAGATGACCCTGATGACCGGGCTTCGGACGGCCGCGACGTCGGCACTGGCAGCGAAATACCTTGCCCGCAAGAATTCCCGCACGATGGCAATCATCGGCCTCGGCGCCCAGTCCGAATTCCAGGCGCTCGCCTTCCGAGCACTTCTCGGGATCCAAAGACTTTACGTCTACGACATCGATCCGGATGCCGCTGCCAAGTTCCGCGACAACCTTGCTGACACGGATATCGACATCGATGTCGCCAAGACGGCCGAAGAAGCTGTCGCGCGAGCCGACATCATCACCACCGTGACCGCAGACAAGAAAAATGCGACGATCCTCTCCGACAACATGGTCGGTGCCGGCGTGCATATCAACGCGGTTGGCGGCGATTGCCCCGGCAAGACCGAGTTGCAGGGCGACATCCTGCGACGGGCTGACGTCTTTGTCGAATTTCCGGAGCAGACCCGCATCGAAGGTGAAATCCAGCAGATGGCCGCCGATTTTCCGGTGACCGAACTCTGGCAGGTTATGACGGGCAAAGCGACCGGCAGGCGCTCCGATACCCAGATCACCATCTTCGATTCCGTCGGCTTCGCCACGGAAGACTTCTCCGCACTGCGCTACCTTAGGGACGCCGTACAAGGCACTGATTTCTATACAGAACTCGACCTTACTACGCAGCCGGTAGATCCGCGCAACCTTTATGGTCTCTTCCGACAGCCCGCACCTGTCTTGCAGGGGAGCTACGCCTGAGCCATGAGCAGACTTTCCGTGCAGGCTCCGAAGTCCGTCGTGATGATCCGTCCGCATCACTTCGCGCCGAACCCGATGACAGCGAACGACAATTCGTTCCAGTCCAACGACGAAAAACGCGCGGCGGCAGCCATCGCCACTGCTGCGTTCGACGAAGTCACAAGCATGGCAGAGGGCCTGGCAGCTGCTGGCGTCACCGTTCATGTCTTCGAGGACGAAACGGCGACGAGACCGGACTCGGTCTTCCCCAACAACTGGTTCTCCACCCATTCCGGTGGCCACGTCGCTGTCTATCCGATGTATTCGGCAAGCCGACAGAGCGAGCGCCGTCCCGATGTCATCGAAATGCTGAAGAACGAGTATCGCGTCCAGGACGTCATCGACTATTCGGGCCTCGAAAAGGACAACGTCTATCTCGAGGGCACCGGTGCAATGGTGCTCGACCATATCGGCCGCGTCGCCTATGCCGTGCGCTCGAACCGCACCAACGAGGTCGCGCTGGAGCGCTTCTGCACGCACTTCAATTTCGAGCCCATGGTCTTCGACGCCGTCGATCGCAATGGCAAGTCCATCTATCATACCAATGTGCTGATGTGCATCGGCACCGACTTCGCGCTGCTCGGCTCGCAGATGATCCCCGATGTCGCGCGTCGGCGGGAAATCATCGCCCGGCTTGAAGAAACTGGCCGCACGGTGATCGAACTGTCGATCGACCAGATAGAGAATTTCGCCGGCAATGCCATCGAGCTGGATGGCAGGGACGGCCGCGTGGTGGTTTTGTCCGCACGCGCCCACGCCTCGCTCGCGCCCGAGCAGATCAATGCCATCGAAAGCGCGGCAAAGCTGATGCCGTTCGATGTCTCGACCATCGAACTGGCGGGTGGTTCCGTCCGCTGCATGCTGGCCGGCATTCACCTGTCACGCCGCGAGCAGGCAACCACACAATTGCTTTACGCGGCCAAGTGAGCCGGATAGATAAGCCCCATCGGAAGGTAAGGTACTTGGAAATGTCGCAAGCCAGATCAGTTTATCACTTCAACTCCGTCATCGTTCGCGAGCCTTCGCGCTCAGTCGTCAATGGTCTGCGTGCCGACGATCGCGGCAATCCGACCTACGAAGGTGTCAAGGCTGAGCACGACGCCTATATCGCTGCCATGCGCGCAGCCGGCGTCGAGGTGACCATCCTGCCGGCCCTCGAAGCCTTCCCGGATTCCGTCTTCGTCGAAGACCCGGCGGTCGTGTTCACCGAAGGCGCGATCCTGCTGCGTCCGGGTGCGGCAAGCCGCGTTGAGGAAACCGCGGAAATCACGCCCACGCTGCGGACCATGTTCGAGACCGTTCTAGATCTGCCGAGCCCGGGCTTTGCCGATGGCGGCGATGTGCTGACGACGCCGAAAAGCGTCATGATCGGCCTTTCCGCGCGCACCGACAAGACAGGCGCTGAAGCGCTTGCCGCCTGCATCGGCAAGCTCGGTCGCAAGGCCGAAATCGTCGCAACACCGGAAGGCGTGCTTCACTTCAAGACCGATTGCTCGCTGCTCGACGACGAGGCCATCCTGTCGACGGCCCGCCTCGCCCGCTCTGGCGTTTTCAAGGACTTCAAGCAGATCATTATTCCGGAAGGCGAAGAGCCTGCGGCAAATGCACTGCGCGTCAATGACGTCGTCATGGTCGGTTCGGATTTTCCGCGCACGATCGAGATGCTCGACAAGCTCGGCTACAAGGTCGTGCCGATGAAGACCACCGAGATCGGCAAGATCGACGCAGGTCTGTCCTGCATGTCGCTGCGCTGGTACCGGAACGGCAAATAAGCAGCTGCCTCAATAACATACTGGGAGAACATAATGTACAGCCTCAAATCGAAGATCGCTGCGGGCGTCGTGCTCGTCCTGTCGGCAGGTTTTGCCCACGCCGAAGACACCATTCGTCTCGGCATGACGCCCGAGCCCTATATGCCGTTCACGCAGATCAACACGGCCGGCGAATGGGAAGGCCTTGAAGCCGACCTGTCGCGCGCCGTCTGCGCCAAGCTGCAGGCAAAGTGCGATATCAAGCAGATGGCCTGGGACGGCCTGATCCCGTCGCTGAAGGAAAACAAGGTCGACTTCATCATCGGCGCGTTCTCGATCACCGACGACCGGCGCAAGGTCGTGGACTTCAGCGCGCCTTACTACACGGAGGGCACGTCCTTCGTCGGCGCCAAGTCCGATGACGCAAAAATCGCCTTGGTCGACGCGCCGGATGGTTCGGGCAAGATCGTCGATCCGGAGGCCGTATCCGGCAAGATCGTCGGCGTGCAGACGTCGAGCGTCCAGGCTGCTTATGTTGCCAAGTACCTCCCTGGTGCTGAAGCCAAGAGCTACGATACGGCCGACAACTCGGTTGCCGATCTCATTGCCGGTCGGGTCGACTACGTGCTTATCCCCGATCTCTACATCCAGACGTTCCTAAAATCCCCGGCTGGCGCTGACTATGAAGTGAAGGTCGAGGTGCCGACCAATGCCACGCTTGGCGAAGGTGTCGCCTACGCGGCGCGCAAGGGCGATGCGGCAACGCTCGACAAGATCAACACGGCGCTCGCAGAACTGGACAAGGACGGCACGCTGAAGAAGCTGGTCGATCAATGGATCTTCAGCAAGAAGTAATCGCGTGATCCCGGGTGCGGCTCCGGCTGCGCCCGGGATCAACTGCGCTTCCTTGCACCCGTCGCGGAGCTGCCGGTTCACCGAGGCTCCGCCGCAACCAAGCGTCGCCCGGCTGACGGCCATGGGCAACGGCGCATCAAGCAGGTAACGAACGCATGGGCTCATATTGGCATTTGCTTGCCTGGGGTGCTGAGGGCTGGGGTGACGAATTCGCCTGGGGCCTGTTGATGACCCTGGAGGTATCCATCGTCTCCTACGCAGTCGCCGTCGTTTTCGGGTTTATGGGAGCCGCCGGAAAGCTCTCCCGGAATCGTTCCCTGCGCTTGGTTGCCGACCTTTACACCACTGTCGTGCGCTCGCTGCCCGAACTTCTGGTCATCCTGCTTCTCTATTTCTCCGTCGCAAGCGGCGCCGAGCGCTTCTTGAAATATCTCGGCCTCGTCGACGAACGCTTCCAGTTCAGCCCGTTCTGGGCAGCGATCGTGGCACTCGCTTTCGTCTCGGGAGCGTTCATGACCGAGGTGCTGCGGTCCGCATATCTTGCGGTTCCATCCGGCCAGATCGAGGCCGCCGTCTCCATCGGCATGCGGCCGCGCAAGATCATGACCCGCGTCATCCTGCCCCAGATGATGCGCCACGCAGTGCCCGGAATGGGAAATCTCTGGCTGTCCATCACCAAGGAAAGCGCCATCATCTCGGTCCTCGGCTCGTTTAGCGAACTGCTCTACACCGGCTACCGCGCAGCCGCCGGAACGAAGCAGTACATCTTCTTTTACGGCCTAACGGCCGTGCTCTTCCTGTTGATCACGCTGGTATCCGTTCTCGCCATCGGCCGCATCGAAAAGCACCTGAACAGGGGGCATCGCTGATGGAAACGATCACCAACGTCATTTCCTTCCTCCCTGCCCTCATCAAGGCAACGCCACTGACGCTGCTGCTGACAGCAACAGCGGGCATTTTCGGCCTGGTCATCGGCACTCTTGCAGCGCTTGGCCGCCTCTCGATGAACCGGTTGCTGGCATGGCCGGCATTCGCTTTCACTTTCGCCTTTCGCGGCACGCCTTTGCTGGTGCAGATCTATCTGATCTACTATGGTCTGGGACAGGTTTTGCCGGGCACATGGGTTCGTCACAGCTTTCTCTGGCCCTATCTGCGTGACGGCTTGTGGTACGCGATCGCTGCCCTCAGCCTCAACCAGGCATCCTACAATGCCGAGGTCATCCGTGGCGCGATTCAGTCGATACCGCGCGGGCAGATCGAGGCGGCGCTCTCGATCGGCATGACGCGAAGGACGATCCTTCGCCGTGTGACGCTGCCGCAGGCATTCCGCCATTGCATGCCGGTTCTGACGAGCGATCTGATCATTCTCTTGAAGACGACGTCGCTTGCCTCGACGATCACGATTCTGGAGGTGATGGGTACGGCCCGCATGCTGCAGCGCCAGTCGCTGTTGATCTTCGAGCCGCTGATCGCCGCCGGCATCATCTATTTTGCCGTGGTCTTCATCCTGACCCGGATCATGAACACGGTCGAACTCCGCATGACGCGCTATCGCGTCGTGCGCAGTTGAGCGCGCAAGCCCGGGAGGAATTGAAATGGTCGAGACGGCACTCTCGGTAAGAGACATTCACAAGAGCTTCGGCGGCGTCGAAGTCCTGAAGGGCATATCGTTCGAGGCGCGCAGGGGCGACGTGATCTCGCTGATCGGTAGCAGCGGTTCGGGAAAAAGCACCTTGCTTCGCTGTATCAATTACCTTGAGACACCGGACAAGGGTGAAATCTCGGTTGCAGGCGACGTGATCCGTACGGTACCGACAAGAAACGGCAAGCTTCACGCCGCGGATCCGCGCCAGCTGGAACATATCCGCACGCGGCTCGGAATGGTGTTCCAGAGCTTCAATCTCTGGTCCCACCGAACCATCCTGGAAAACATCATCGAAGGACCGATCCATGTGCTCGGCATCTCGCGAAAGGATGCGATCGCCGAGGCCGAGGTGTTGATGGAGAAGGTCGGCATCACGCCAAAGCGCGACCAATATCCGGCGCAGCTTTCCGGCGGCCAGCAACAGCGCGCGGCCATCGCCCGTGCGCTTGCCATGAAACCGGAAGTGATGTTGTTTGATGAGCCCACCTCGGCGCTTGATCCCGAGCTTGTCAACGAGGTGCTGCAGGTCATCAAGAAACTTGCGGAAGAAGGCCGTACGATGGTGATGGTCACGCATGAAATGGCGCTCGCGCGTGACATTTCGAGCGAGGTCATCTTCCTTCACAAGGGGCTGGTGGAAGAGCGCGGGGCACCCGACACCATGATGAAGGACCCGCAATCCCCACGACTTCGTCAATTCCTTCAGATGGCATGAGCACGACGATGAACGATATCAACTTCAAGGCATTCCTCCCCCAACTCGTCGATATTCGCCACCGCCTTCACGAGATGCCCGAGATCGGCCTCTCCGAATTCAAGACGTCTGACTTCATTGCGGCACAGCTCGAAAAATGGGGATACGAAATCACCCGCGGTCTTGCCACCACGGGCATCGTCGCGACGCTGCGCGCCGGCAACAGCAACCGCGCAATCGGCTTCCGGGCCGATTTCGATGCCCTGCCGATGCAGGAAGAGACCGGCCTGCCCTATGCCAGCCGGCACCCTGGTGCGATGCATGCCTGCGGCCACGACGGACACACCAGCATGCTTCTCGGCGCCGCCTGGGCTCTATCCCAGGACAAGAGCTTTTCCGGCACCGTGCATCTCATCTTCCAGCCCGCCGAAGAGAATTTCGGCGGTGCAAAGTTGATGCTCGAGGATGGCCTTTTCGAACGCTTCCCCTGCGATCAGATCTTTGCACTTCACAACTGGCCGGGCATACCAACGGCTACCTTCGCGACACGGGCCGGCCCCGTGGCAGCCTCGATCGACGTGGTCACCATCAAGGTCAGGGGCAAGGGCGGACACGGTGCGCAACCGGAAGAAACGGTCGATCCTGTTGTTGTTGGGTCCAGCATTGTCATGGCGTTGCAGACCCTCGTCTCGCGCAACATCTCGCCTCACCAGCCTTCCGTCGTCACCGTTGGTTCGTTTCTGTCAGGTTCCGCATCCAACATCATTCCTGACACCGCAGTGCTCGAAATCAGCATGCGCGCGATGAGCCCGAAGGTCCGCGAAGAGATACGCGACCGGGTCATGCAGGTCGCGACGTACCAGGCAAAAAGCTACAACGCCGAGGTGGCTCTCGATTGGCAGGTCGGATATCCCGCCACCATCAATGACGCCGAAGCGGTCCGCGCGGCGAAGTCCACAATCGCGCAGCATTTCGGCGAGGACGCGCTCATCGACCTAGACCTGCCTTTGATGGGAAGCGAGGATTTCTCATTCCTTCTGGAAGAAGTTCCCGGCGCCTATGTCCTGATCGGCAACGGCGACAGCTCCGGCCTGCACACCACGACCTACGATTTCAACGACGAGATCCTGGAGCGCGGTGCCATGTACTTTTATCATCTGGCCAAGGACCGGCTGGGCTAGCAGAAAGGATGACGCGTGTGCAGCCCATCGATGTCCGGGCTAATCCCGGCGCGGGCTGCACCGGGCGATCTGGATCATGACATATCGTCGGCATGATTAGCCCCGCACAAAATGCACGTCTTTCGGAAGTGCCGAGAGAATTTCCGGGCCGTCGTCGCGCAGGATGACGATATCCTCCAGGCGGATGCCGAAGCGACCCGGAAGATAGATGCCGAGCTCGATCGAAAACACCATGCCGTCTTCGAGAACGGTGCCCGACGTCGCCGTGATCAAGGCAGTTCAGGCCGTCGATGCCCATGCCGTGGCCCGTGCGGTGCACGAAATATTCGCCATAGCCGGTATCGGAGATGACTTTGCGTGCAGCAAAGTCGACATACTTTGCCAGGACGCCCGGTCTTGCCGCCTTCAACGCTGTCTGCACGGCCTTTTCAACGATGGCGTGAACGTCTTCGTCGCCTTCCGGCGGCAGGCCGATGACGGCGATGCATGTGATGTTGCAGGGAAATCCGCCCTCGAAGGCGTCGTCTTCCTGAACCATCCGATCGCTTGCAGAGTGATGCGGAAATGCGCCGTTCGATCCGGAGCCGACGATCAAGAATGACGGCTCCGGGCCTACAGACGAGAAATGGCCGCGAATGGCCGCTTTGGAACTTCACGTCCGTGCGCAGGTTGAGAGTGTAGGTTACTTTGGCGGTTTCCCAGCCGGTTGCCAGCAGCGGATCGTAGCCCGGCTGTCACGGCTTCAGGATAACAAGCGTATCGTAGACGTTGAACATCAAGACGGAGTCGGCGTAGTCGGAAGGCTTCGCTGCCGGCCGGCGATTCATCGAGCCTCAGGACCGTCTCCGCCTTGGCTTAGGTGCAGAACGACGTCGCGGCCATGAGAGCGACGGCGATCATCTTGATGCGCTGCGCAGGCTTGCCGCGCGCTTGACGACGAGGCTCGTTTCCGGCGCGCCCGAAGGCATGTCGTCGCCAAAGACGTCCATGGTGCAGGTGTGAAAGATGGTCGTTGGTTCCGTCGTATGGTTCCAGGTGACGTGGGTACGGGTCGAGGGGAAGTGCGCGGAATCACCCGCCTCCAGGATCATCCGTTCGCCATCGACCTCAAGCGTCAGCGAACCCTCGACAATGAAGAAGATCTCCTCCCCTTCATGCGCCATGGGCTCGCTTCGGAAGCCCGGTGGCTCATGGATCAGCGTGCTTCGAAGGACGTTGCCGGGAAAAGACGCGGACAGGCGTTCGTAGGTGACGGCGCTGCCCGGAACGCCGCCAAGCGCATAGACCGGTCGCGTTTCCCGGCGTGTCACCGGCGCATCGCTGCGCGGCGATTTGAAAAACGATCCGACGTCGACCTTGAGGACCCGGCAAACGGCGACCAGTGACGTCAGGGAGGGAACCGTGATCCCTCGCTCGATTTGCGAGATGAAGCCCACGGAAAAGCCCGCCTGATCGGCTACCTGCTGCAACGTCAGCTTGAGCTGCCGACGACGGTCGCGCAGTCGGTCCCCAAGCATGACCTCGCCTTCGATCTCTCCCGCCTTTGCGGCTTTGTCAGTCACCAGTGCTCCACCCATTTTTTAGTATTGCTTCAATGAAGCCCCAAACTCGCTCGCTGTCAAATGGTTTTTAGCAATACTAAAAAAGGATGTTGCATTGATGTAGCGTCCAAGGGACCGCCCTTGGCGGACGGCGCCTTCGGCGGAGCTGTCGCAGGAAGCGCCAGTTCCCTTCGAGCACGCGGCAAACCGCATGCTGAAGAGATCGATTTTGGTGGGCCAGCGCATCCTCGGCCGACGGTCTACACCAGCCGCAAGCCCGTCAGCGCGACCGCCCGATGAAATCGGACACCACGGCTGCGACCATGGCAAGCGATACCGCACCCGCGTCCGGATGACCGATGCTCTTTTCGGCAAGCGGCCTGGCGCGGCCAAGACGCGGCGTGAGTGCAGAGGTGGCATTGGCTGCATCCTGTGCTGCGCCGGCAGCAGTCTTCCATGCCTGGACGAGCGGCTTGCCTGCGTTTTCGTCGCGAGACAGGACTTCCACGAACGGCACCAGCGCATCGACAAGCGTCTTGTCGCCGAGCCAAGCGCGACCCAAATGGGTAACGCCATCGAGGGCAAGTCTTGCGCCCTCAACGATCGCTTTGTCATCAGGCGCATCGGCATCGGTCAATGCATTGCTCCAGGACCTCAGCAAAAGACCCCAGATCGCACCGGATGTGCCTCCTGCCCGGTCCGCCCACGCGTCGCCTCCGAGCGCCAAGGCGGTGTGCGCGCCAGCGCCGGCATCGACCGCCGCAGAAATGGCCTTCGCTGCGGCATCCGAACCGCGCCGCATACCCTGCCCGTGATCGCCGTCACCGGCCACTGCATCGATCCGGCCCAGTTCGGCTTCTTCCGTTTTCAGCATCGCCGYGATGTCGACAAATAGGTCGCTGATGCAGCGTGCCACTTTGCGTGACACTTCCGAAGCCACGGGGATCGTGGGGGTGACTTCCTCGTCAACGATAGTGTCCGTCCTCAGGTCCGCGGGGATCGTGCGTCCCATGCGGAAAGCAGGTGCGTCGCATGGCGCGCTCCAATGACCTTCCAGTTCTTCGTCGAGCCAAGTCAGCGTCAGTGAGCAGCCCTGCATGTCGAGGCTGGTCACGAATTCTCCTGCCTGAGGATAGACCAAGTCGAGACCTGCCGCCTTCAACTTGTCCTGCACTGCTGTCCACAGCACGAAAAGCTCTTCGTACTTCGTGGATCCAAGCCCATTGAGCACAGCGGCAACCCGATCACATCCGTCTGGTCGTTCAGCCAGCAGCTTGCCGGTCAGAAGACCCGCAAGATCGGTAGCGCTTGCAACATCCTGTTCGCTGATGCCCGGTTCGCCGTGAATGCCGAGGCCAAGCGCCATGCGGCCCTTGGGTACGGTGAAAAGTGGCTCTTTGGCACCGGGCAGCGTGCAGCCCGCAAACGCCACTCCGAAGGAAACCGTGCGGTCGTTGGCTAGTCGCGCGATCCGCTCCACTTCATCGAGCGAGAGGCCTGCTTCGGCTGCCGCACCGGCAATCTTGAAAACCACGAGATCCCCGGCGATGCCGCGCCGCAATGCGTACGTCTCGGCCGGAGCGCTGGCCACATCGTCCGTCACCGCAACGATACGCACATCGATCCCCTCGGCGCGCAACCGCTCGGCGGCAACGCCGAAATTCAGAACATCGCCGGCGTAGTTGCCGAACCCGATAACAATACCGCCGCCATTGTCTGCGTGGCGGCAAACACGGGCAATCGCGGCGGTCGAGGGCGATGAGAAGACATCGCCGGCAACGGCGGCATCCGCCAAACCCGGCCCCACGTAGCCTGCAAAGGCAGGATAATGCCCGGAACCGCCGCCGACGACGACCGAAACCTTGCCTTTCGGCACGGTCGTTGAACGCACCACGCCGTTGCTGACAAGACGCACATGGCCAGGATAGATCTGGCAGAAACCGGCAAGTGCAGTGGAGGCAAATTCCTCAGAGGCATCAAAGATCTTGGTCATCAAACGGTCCTCGATTACGCGGCGATATGCGGCCGTAGATTGTCGCGGTTGGCAGCGCTGACGGACAGACCGTCACCGCCACAACGCAGGCAGACGAAAGGCTGTCGAAGCCCGCCAAAGCGCCAGCTTGATTGCGGACCGCATATTTGAGCAATCCCGATTCGAGTGCAACCCGCCGCCATCACATCGCCGCATATATTATAACTATTAAAATATCATGATATTTGTGATATTGTGATTATCCCTTGTTCCGTTTTTTCCCCTGTGCCATGCTATTCTGGGACATCATGCTGACCCTAGAAATAGCGGGCTCGACCCGCAACAAGGCCAGAGCTCTAATTTCGTCGGCACACAGGCATTTCGTTCGACCATCGACATGGGGAGATCTTAGATGGCACGCATCACGCTGAGGCAGCTGCTGGACCACGCTGCGGAGGGAGGCTACGGCGTTCCCGCCTTCAACATCAACAACATGGAACAGGCGCTTGCCATCATGGAGGCCGCGGACGCATGTCGTGCGCCGGTCATCATGCAGGCATCACGTGGGGCGCGCGCCTACGCCAACGACATCATGCTGAAGCACATGATGGATGCCGTCGTCGAAATCTACCCGCATATTCCGGTCTGCGTGCATCTCGATCACGGGAACGATCCGTCGAGCTGCATGACGGCGATCCAGGCCGGTTTCACCTCGGTGATGATGGATGGCTCGCTGAAGGCGGATGCCAAGACGCCCGCCGACTGGGCCTACAACGTCGGCGTCACCAGGATGGTGACGGACATGGCGCATCTTGGCGGCATCTCGGTCGAAGGCGAACTCGGCGTGCTCGGCTCGCTGGAAACCGGCATGGGCGAAGCGGAAGACGGGCACGGCGCCGAGGGCAAGCTCTCGCACGATCAACTGCTGACAGACCCGGACGAGGCCGTGAAGTTCGTGCGCGAAACAAAGGTCGACGCACTGGCGATTGCCATGGGCACCTCGCACGGCGCCTTCAAGTTCACCCGGCGGCCAGACGGTTCGGTGCTGGCGATGAACGTCATCGAAGAGATCCACCGCAAACTACCGAACACGCATCTCGTCATGCACGGCTCCTCCTCGGTCCCGATCGAACTGCAGGAGATCATCAACAGGTATGGCGGGCAGATGAAGCCGACATGGGGCGTGCCGGTCGAGGAAATCCAGCGCGGCATCAAGAATGGCGTGCGCAAGGTGAATATCGATACCGACGGCAGAATGGCGATGACCGGCCAGATCCGCCGCGTGCTGCAGGAAGACCCAAGCGAATTCGACCCGCGCAAATATCTCAAGCCGGCGATGGCCGCGCTGGCCAAGCTTTGCAAGGAGCGCTTCGAACAGTTCGGCACGGCTGGGATGGCAGGCCGGATAACCCCGCTCACGGTGTCGGAAATGGCCAAGCGCTACAAATCGGGATCGCTCGATCCGGTTTTCTCCTGAGCCGCAACCTATGCTGAGGCCGGGCGCGGTGCCTTTTCCGGTCCGGCTGCAGGCGTCCTGCTTGTCAGCATCTGCCCGTGGAACTTTTCAAGCTGGGTGACGACATCCTCGATCTCGCCGGCGTTGCGCTCGGGGCTCCAGCCGAGCGCGGCCCCGGCAACACCGGCGATTTCCCTCAAGCCCTCAAGCGTCAGCTTGCCCTCGATGGCAAGCGTCGTCCGGCGAAGGACGATATCGGCGAGGTGGACCACAAGCTCGTTTCGAGCGATCCAGTCGATCTCCTTGAGGCTATATGCCGGCGCACCCGTCAAACACTGCTCGTCGGTATATGCCGAAGCGAAAGCGAGCAAGGCCGCAGCCGTCGTGCCATAGCGGCCAAGCAGTTCGTCGACGCGGTCTACGGCCATTCCCGTCCGCGCCGCAGTTTCATTGATCCAGACGCTTCGTTGTTGCCCATCCGCCGGAAAGGCCTTTCCACCGCCGATCGGCAGGTACCGGGTCGATTGCCTGCGGGCGTGCTGCAGGCGTGCAAGCACGGTATCGGCGACTTCCTCCGCAAAGCCGCGGAAGGTGGTCCACTTGCCGCCGACGAGCGAGACGATCGGAAACGGCCTGCCCGGTTCCGGCTCCTTCACGGGGGCGGAGTGATCGCGACTGATCAGCCCCGGCGCCGTCGCATCGCAAGCAGGCAATGGGCGAATGCCGCTATAGCTGAAGACGATTTGCTCGCGATCGAAGCGAAGCGTCGGAAGCAGCGAGCGTAGGCTTTCGAGGAAATAGTCGGTCTCCGGTTCCTCGCAGCGGACATTTTCCGGATCGTCGGCCGGGATATCCGTGGAACCGACCAGCGCCAGGCCGAGATAGCTGTATACGAGGCAGATACGCCCATCGTCGGCCTCGAAATAGATCATGTGGCCGTTCAGGCTGCGAACCAGCTCGGGGTGATCAAGCAGAATATGGGAACCCTTGGTGCCGCCGATCATCTGAGAGGGAGCGCCTAGCGCGCGATTGACGTGATCGATCCAGGGGCCCGCGGCATTCACCACCAGCCTGGGGGTGACTGCGAGTTCACTGCCGTCCGATCGCCGAAATGTCAGGCGCCCGCTGGAGACGGCTGTCAGGGATGCAAAATTGGCGGCAAGGCTCTTCGCATTTGCCTCGAGCCCATCCTTGACCAGCTCGTAGACGAGCCGCTCGGGCCTGCTGATCTTGGCGTCATAATAAATGCCGCCCGCGACGATCGCCGGTGTGATGTGCGGCATCTCCTTGCGTGCCTGCCTCTTGAGGATCAACCGGTGGCGCGGCATGACCTGGTCGCGCGAACCGAAGAAATCGTAGAGGCCAAGCCCGATCTTGATCAGGACAGCTCCACGGCTGCGCGGCGCGGTCTTGGAGCCGAGCATCGTGCGCAGCGCCGCCCAGATACCCCGTGTCCAGGAAAAGACCGGAATGAAGGTCGGCAATGGTTCGACGCAATGCGGAGCGTTCTTCAGCAGCAGATTGCGCTCCAGCGTCGACTGGGCGACCAGGCCGAATTCGCCCGTCTCGAGGTATTTCAAGCCACCATGAATGAGGCGCGAGGGCGCAGCGCTCGTTCCGGAACCGAAATCGGCCTTGTCGACGATCACGCAATTCACACCTTGCGCAGAGAGATCGCGAAACAGGCCGGCACCGTTTATGCCCGCGCCAACGATCAAAACGTCGATGTCACCTTCTCCAAGGTTCGAGAAGCGCTGCTGCATGTCGGGTGTCATGATCTTTTCGTCCTAAATTGCCCGGCAATTTGCGCCGGGGCGTCTGCCTCAGCTTGTCGATTGCTCCGACGCAAGGGCTGCAATCTTCGGCCAGAGAGGTGTCATCGCTTCGGCGATCTCGCGGAAAACCCGGTAGCGATTTTCGTAGTCGGCGCTGCGCACGGCATCCGGCAGGCATGTCTTCGCGATGCGGGTGACCTCGCGCGGATCGCTTTGCGGATCGGCATAGATGCCGGCACCGGATCCGGCACAAAGAGCTGCCCCCCAGGCCGCGGCCTCGTCCGTTTCGGTTACCGTCACCGGCATGCCGAGCACGTCGGCGAACATCTGCACGACCAAGGGATTGCGCGAGACGCCGCCCGCAAGCCTTGCCTCTTCGAACGCAAAGCCGTCGCGAAGGGCATCGACATGAATGCGGTGATTGAACGCGATGCCCTCGAGCACGGCCCGGAGCATGTCGCCGCGGTCGTGCCAGCCGCCGAGGCCGAAGAACCCGGCGCTGGCCACGGCGCCATAGGGAGAACCAAACAGATAGGGATGGAAGAGCGCCGTCGACGGCCGGTCGAAGGCCGCTTCGATCTCCGGTGCCAGCAGCGCATGAATGGAACTGCCTTCTTTCTGTTCGCCAGCACAGAGCTTGTCCAGAAACCAGTCGTAGTTGGCGGTCGATGCCGGCGAGATCGACATGCTGTTCCAGATGCCGGGCGCGATCCCGTTGCGGCAAAACCACCGCCGATCGACCCGCGGTTCGGACGACAGCGTCTCGTTGATCGAATAGGTGCCGGCGATGATGGCAACGACGTCCTTTGCGTAGCCCCCTGCTCCGAGCGCCGACGCGGTGACGTCATGCAATCCCGCGACAACGGGCGTCCCGCTGGCAAGGCCCGTCAGGTGCGCTGCTTCACGCGTCACCCACCCGACAATCTGGTCGGAGCGCGAAACCGGCGGCAGCGCATCGACGAGGTCCTGCAAGCCGAAGAGCCGGAGCGCGTCCTGGCTATACTCCTGCGTCCTGACATCGGTGAAGGAGGTGCTCGCCTCTGTGCGGTCCGTACCGATGATGCCCGTCAGGCAGAACCGCAGCCAATCCTTGCAGCTCAAGAAATGCTTGATGCGCGCGAACCGTTCGGGCTCCATGTCGCGGATCCAGGCAAGCAGCGCCGACGGTGCGGAAACGTGCGGGACCTGCCCCGTGAGTTGAATTGCCTGGTCGGCAACATTGCTTTCCATCCACCGATCGACGAACCCGCCCGCCCGGCTATCCAGCGACAGGATGGCGCGGCCTAGAGGTTTCTGTTCCTGGTCGAGCAGATAGATGCCGTCACCATGGGCGGTCGCCGCAATGCCTTGGATATCGCTTGCCGGGCGGTTGCTGAGCGCGATCGCTTCACGGATCGCGTCTGCCGTCGCGCTCCACAATTCGTTCATGTCCCGCTCGATATGGCGGGCGTTCGGAACGAACTGCGTGACGCGGCGGCGGGCCACCGCGAGCGGCGTCCCGTCTATATCGAAGATGACAGCCTTCGTGACCGTCAGGCCACTATCGATCCCGAGCAGACTCGGCATTCACTTTTACCTCGCTAACAGCAACAGGCCTGTCCCGTCACGAGCGCCCTCCGGCACCCTTGGCGATGACGACGTTGATATCCCGGGACCGCATGCGGTCGATGTGCACGGGTTGGGTCTTATCGTCGACGATGACGACGTCGAACTCATCCAGTGCTGCGAAACTATGGAGGGCGCGCCGCTCGAACTTCGTGTGATCGGCAAGCAGGATGCGCTTGACGGAACTGTCGAACATGGCGCGCTTGGTATCGACCGTCTCGGGCGACTGGTGCAGCACCGTGCCATCGCTGATCGCCGACATGGAAATGAAGGCAACGTCAGCCCTGAGCCCCTTGATCTCGTTGATGGTCATGCGCCCCATGAAGGCGTTGCACCAATTGTAATAATGGCCGCCAAGGGCGAGCAACGTCACATCGTGCATCCCCGTCAGCGCGTTCATCAGCGTCAGGGAGTTGGTGATCGCGGTAACCGGCACCTTCGAGGGCAAATGCGTCGCCATCTGAAGAACCGTGGTCGAGTCATCGAAGAAGATCGCCTGCCCCGGCTCGACGAACTGCATGGCCGCCTCGGCAATCAGTTTCTTCTCTGCGGACTGACGGTTCGAACGGTAGACATCGCTGGATTCGATGAGATTGGTCGCTGCGGCGGTAACGATGCCGCGTGTCTTTCTGAAGAGCCCGCGGCTGACCAGTTCATCCACGTCGCGATGGGCCGTCATCAGGCTGATCCCGAAACGGTCCGTCAGGTCTTCGATCCGCATCGAGCCTTCACTCATCACTGCCTCGGCAATCATCCGCCGGCGCGCGATCTGGCGCGTCTGCCGGCTGTCGCTGGTAAGCTGGTCCAACAGACCTTCGCCCTGGCTCGTCTTCTGTGTCACGGGTCACCCTTGTCGCTGAATTCTGGATCAGAACTTCGTACAGAAATTGCCGTGCCAAGGCAAAAAAGTGAAACGGAACGGACGGTTGCCCGCGAGCATTGGAAGGGGCGCCCTTTCGAGCGCCCCTGGTTGATTACTGCGACAGGACGAACGGACCCGTGTACTTGTCGACGTTGTCCTTGGTGATCAGCAGGCAATCGAAGAGCTGCTTTTCGCTCTTTGCACCCGTGCTGCCATTCTTGATAACGTTGTCGGCCTGCTTCACGGCTTCTGCAGAGAACACGGCAACCGGCTGAAGGACCGTGTACTGGAGTTCACCGGCCTTGATAGCAGCAACGGCGTCCGGAGAGCCGTCGAAACCGCCGACCTTGATGTTGGCGAGCTTGCCGGCTTCCTTGAGGGCCGCGATGGCGCCGAGCGCCATTTCGTCGTTTCCGGAAATGACGCCGATGATATCGGGGTTTGCCTGCAGCATGGACTGCATCTTGTTGTGGCCCTGGGTACGGTCCCAATTGGCGACTTCCTTGGCGGCCTTCTTGAGGTCCGGATACTGCGAGAGCACGGTTTCATAGCCGTTGGAGCGCGTCGCGGCATTGTTGTCGGACGGTGCACCGAAGAGTTCGGCATAGTTGCCTTTGTCGCCGACGGCTTCGACCCACTGCTGGGCACCGAGTGCCGCACCCTGGGCGTTGTTCGAAACGAGCTGCGCCTTCGCCAGGCCTTCCTGGTTGATTTCAGCGTTGACGAGGATGACCGGAATGCCTGCAGCAACAGCCTTCTTCACCGCACCGACAGAGCCGTCGGCATTCGCCGGGTCGAGGATGATCGCTACCGACTTGTTGGTGATCGCCGTGTCGATCAGGTTGCTTTCTGTGTTGGTGTCACCCTTGTGCGCACCGACCGATGCCGTGTAGCCAAGCTTTTCGGCTGTCGCCTTGGCAACATTGCCCTCCGTCAGCCAATACGGGTTCGACGGATCGTTGACGATGACCGTCATCATGCCAGCTGCCCAGGCCGAACTCGCGAGGAGCGGTGCAACAGCTACGGCGGCGAAAAGTATGCGCATGCCTGTCTTAAACATAGTCTCTCTCCCATTAGTGAGCTTCGTTGTTACCGGAGAACCCGGCGGTGCTTTCCCCAATCGGCCTTTTCGAAATCCAGGCTGCCGTCGCGGATAAGTTTCAGTCAGAGCCGTCAGGACGATTTGACCCGGCGACCGTATTGAATGCTGTTCATGAGGACGGCGAGAACGATCACCGCGCCCGTAAAGACCGTCTGCCAGTAGGCAGAGACGCCGATAATCACGAGGCCGTCCGAAAGAAAGCCGATGACGAAGGCGCCGAGCATGGTGCCGCGAACCGTGCCGCGGCCGCCGGTCAGAGCTGCCCCGCCGATGACGACGGCTGCAATCGCGGTCAGTTCGTAGGTGGTGCCCGCCGTCGGACMGGCCGAGGTCAGCTGCGACGAGAGCACCAGTCCGGCAATCGCGGCACACACACCGGAAAGCACATAGACGATGATCTTGACGCGCTTGACCGGGACGCCGGACAGGTCAGCTGCCCGTTCATTGCCGCCTGAGGCATAGAGCCAACGGCCGAATGCGGTGCGGCTCAGCACGATGCCGCAAACGATTGCCAGAACCGCAAGGACGATGACGCCGATCGGAATGCCGGCAAGGCGGTTGAAGCCGAGCCAGTCGAAGCCGGTATTGCCGAGTTCGGGACGGCCGCCGAGATTGTTGTAGGTCAGGCCGTTGGTCATCAGGAGCGCGATGCCGCGGGCCACGTAGAGCACGCCCAGCGAGGCGACGAAGGCTGGCACCTTGAGATAGGCGATCAGCACGCCGTTGACTGCACCGACCAGCGCACCGAGTGCACATGTGATGACGACGACAGCCCAGACCGGCGGATAGAGGATGACGCCGAAATTGTCGAGCGTGACGCCCTGCATAAGGAACCCTGCAATGCAGCCCGCAAGACCAAGGGTCGAGCCGACCGATAGGTCAATGCCGCCATTCAGGATGACGAGAAGCATGCCGATCGCCAGGATACCGAAGATGGCGACGTGGGAGGCCATGATCAGAAAGTTGTTCAGCGTGAAGTAGTAGGGCGACAGGAACGAGAAGACCGCGATGATGACGATCAGCGCAAAGAACGCCCGGCCTTCCAGGATCAGGCGCACGATGTTGGTATTGCGCTTCTGCCCATCGGAAACTGACTTCTTTTCGGTGAGGTTTGTGACTGACATAATCAGTGCTCCATAGTTCCGGGCTAGTGCGCGACCACGGCTTCGCCGGAGGCGGCCATGATCTTTTCCTTGGTGACATCAGAGGCGAACTCGGCCGATATCTTGCCGCGGTGCATGACGATGATGCGGTGCGCGATGCTCAGGCATTCATTGACTTCGGACGTCGAGTAGATGACCGCCAATCCCTGCTTCGCTCGCTCGGCGAGCAGCTTGAAGACTTCTGCCTTTGCGCCGATGTCGATCCCGCGGCTCGGTTCGTCGAGCAGGATGACTTTCGGCTGCGTTGCCAGCATTTTGCCGATGACGACCTTCTGCTGGTTGCCGCCGGACAGCGAACCGATCGCCGCCGCGCCGCCATCTGTCTTCACATGCACACGCCGGATTGCGTCGTTGACGAGATCGCGCTCGCGCTGACCGGAGGTAAAGAGGCCCCTTGTGAACGCGCGAATGCTTGCAAGCGACAGGTTGGAGCCGACCGTCATCGTCTGAACGAGACCGTCGCGCTGGCGATCTTCGGGCACGAGGACAAGACCGCTGGCAATGCGACCGGCGATGCTGAGCCCGCCGACGTCCCGCCCTTCGAGGAGAACCTGCCCGCCACTCGAGCGCAGGCGACCAGCGACGCATTCGAGGAGTTCGGTGCGCCCGGCACCCATCAGTCCGTAGATGCAGACGACTTCGCCGGCACGCACCTTGAGCGACAGGCGATCGACCGCGTTGTAGGCGGCGCCGGAGGGACCCGGAACACTGAGATTTTCGATGGAAAGTGCAACGCCGCCGAACTGATGGCTTTCCGGTGGGCTGCCGAGATCGAAATTCTCGCCGACCATGTTGCGGACGATCCACTCGAGATCGATGTCCCTGCGTTCCGCATAGGCCGTCATGTTTCCGTCGCGCAGCACGACGGCGTGATTGGTGATCTGCAACGCCTCTTCCAGGTGATGCGAGATGTAGACGATCGAGACGCCGCGGCTCGTCAGGTCGTGGATGACCTTGAAGAGGACTTCCACCTCGGTGGCGCTCAGCGCCGAGGTCGGTTCGTCCATGATTAGGATGCGCGAATTGACCGAAAGGGCGCGCGCAATCTCGACGATCTGCTGCTGGCCAAGACGGAGATCCTCGACGCGCGTCAACGGATCGATGTCTTCCTCGAGTTCTTCCATGAGCGCCTGCGTCTGGCGCTCCTCTTCGGCGAAGTCAACGACCCCGCCCTTGATGATCTCCCGTCCCATGAAGATGTTGTCACGGACACTGAGATTGGGGGCGAGACTGAGCTCCTGGTGAATGATGGAGATTC
The DNA here is from genome assembly GCF_056397845.1 of Rhizobium sp. 05L419. NCBI lineage: Bacteria > Pseudomonadati > Pseudomonadota > Alphaproteobacteria > Hyphomicrobiales > Rhizobiaceae > Rhizobium > Rhizobium sp. 05L419. The sequence continues at coordinate 82,641 of NZ_JBFTOF010000018.1, read as the reverse complement.
CGCGTTCGCGCGCATGGGTCGACGAGGTAAAGCTGATCGGCGCGCCGTCGAGGATGATCTCGCCGGAGCTCGGCTGGACGACACCCGAAAGGATCTTCATCAAGGTCGACTTGCCGGCCCCGTTCTCTCCGAACAGCGTGGTGACCTGGCCGCGATGGATGTCGAAGTTCACTCCCTTGAGTGCGTGAACATTGCCGTAGGATTTGGCGATGTTGCGGGCGGCGAGGACGACCTCGCCCTTTGCTGAGATGTCAGGGTGCGGCTGGCTCATTTGACCTCGACCTTGACAGGCGTGACGAGCCAGTTCTTCGGGTTGATGAGCTTGAAGACGCCGACCACCGTCGCCTGCTTGCCATCCAGTGTGTCAGGATCGAGGCCGCCGAAAACCGCTTTCTTCATCTCGTTGTTGATGGCCGAACCGGCATCTTGGTACTGGATCTGATTGGTGAACTGGCCAAATTCGATGGTGCCCGTTGCATCGCGGAGGTCCGTGCCGTTGACCGCAGGACCGGTCTGGACACGGACCACCGTCTCGGGAGGCAACCCATCGATCTTCATCTCGTTGGTGTTGGACTTGCGGGCACCGAAGACGCCGGTCAGCGCAACCGGAATGACCGGCCCGGTGCTCGTCGCAGTCCCGAATTTTTCGGCGGCGGCCTTTTTGTCGGCGGCAATGGCAGTCGCAAGGTCTGCCGCCGCAACGGCCCGCTCCTCGACATTCACCCTGATCTTCGGAAACTGTTCGGCGCCGAACGTCTCCGGGGAAAACGCCTGCTGCCGGACATCGTTTTCGGAGCCGATCTTGACGACCGTCGTATCGAGCGCGATTGCGCCGACAACCACGATTGCCAGCGCCGCGCTCACGATGAGCTTGCGATTGCCGCTTGGCTTTGATGCTGCATGTTCGGGCTGTGTGCTCATGTCTGAACGGCCTTTGTCTTGGAAACGGCGAGGTGGAGAAGGCTAGCGCGACGGCGATCGTAGACGGGCCGAAGCACTGCGCCGCGCCGGAATGGAAGCCGGCAGGTCACGCGCAAGAGCGCAAGTCTGGACGAAAATCCGCATCGGAAGCCTCCTCACAAAGACCGGCGCCTGTCTCCTCCAACCGCCTGGGCCTGCAACATTCCATCAGGAAGCAGGCTTCCGTGATAGAACTATGTTACTTATGTCGGCAAACATGTTATAAATCTTAGTGGCTGTCAACGGTGCTTCCATAAGAATTTGACCGGATGGACGGCGCTTCACATACTGCCTACAACGGTGCAGCGCAGCAACAATTGACAGCGGATGCACACGTCACCGATGCCAGAGGCTCAACCAAAGTGGCATACAATGATTTGTTTTAAATAGGATAATTTCAATCCTGCGCGTTGCGGTCGTCGCCGGCGACAATGATGCAGTCGGCCAGCACGAAGGCATCTTGCCGCACTCCCATTCCATTTATTTTAGCTGAAAAAATTTTCATTGCTAGAAAATTATTACTAGCAATGTGATATCTTTATGTTATATGTCACGACAAGGCTCATGGGAGGCTTCGGCTACTCGTTCGATGCGGAATTGCACAATGCAGCGCGTTTGCCGCAGCCCGCAAAAGGACTGAAGTTGGTAGCCGGATGCATCATCTCAACGAATTTGGCCAAGCGGGAGGACGTCAGATGAATTGGACGCGCGTATTGCCCACCGCGGCGTTCGCAATGGTGGCGAGATAGTCCTGCAATGACATGGACCCATAAGATCATCATCGGGATAGATGCCGGCACCTCCGTCATCAAGGCGGTCGCCTTCGATCTCTCCGGACGCCAGATCGCCACGGCCTCCGTGCGCAACAGATACGCAACCGGCGAGGACGGATCCGCGACGCAGTCGCTGGGCCAGACATGGCTGGATTGCGCCAGCGCGTTGCGCGGCCTCGGGGAAAAGGTATCCGATCTCGCGTCGCGCACCGCAGCCATTGCCGTGACAGGACAGGGCGACGGTACGTGGCTCGTCGGCCGCGGCAATACGCCCGTCGCCGATGCCTGGCTGTGGCTCGATGCACGCGCCGCGCCCACGGTCACGTCGCTCGCGGGCGGAAACCAGAATCGCGCCCGCTTCGAGGCGACGGGTACCGGCCTCAACACCTGTCAGCAGGGTGCGCAACTCGCCCATATGGACCGCTTTTCGCCGGACCTGCTCGACCGGGCTGAGACGGCGCTGCACTGCAAGGACTGGCTCTACCTCAACCTGACGGGCGTGCGGGCAACCGATCCGTCCGAAGCGAGCTTCACCTTCGGCAATTTTCGGACGCGCCAGTATGATGCGGTGGTGATCGATGCGCTCGGCCTCGACCATCGGCGTGCGCTCCTTCCCGAGATCATCGACGGCACCGAGATCAGCTACCCACTGACCGCCGAAGCCGCTAAGGCATGCGGGCTTCTCGCCGGAACGCCAGTCTGCCTCGGCTATGTCGACATGGTGATGACGGCGCTTGGCGCAGGCGTGCGCAGCGGCGCGCGCAATGCGGCCTGCTCGACGATCGGTTCGACCGGCGTGCACATGCGCGCCAAGGCCGCTGCCGACGTTCAGCTCAATCGCGAGGGAACGGGCTATGTGATCGCCCTCCCCATCCCTGGCATCGTCACCCAGGTGCAGACGAACATGGGCGCCACCATCAACATCGACTGGATCCTGGAGGTCGCTGCCTATCTGATGGCTGAGGCGGGCAAGACTGCTTCGCACGCGGATCTCATTGCGCGCATCGACGGCTGGTTTGCGGAAAGCCGACCGGGCTCGGTGCTCTATCATCCCTATATTTCCGAAGCCGGCGAACGCGGGCCCTTCGTCAACGCCAACGCCCGCGCGGGCTTCACCGGGCTTTCGACGCGGCATGGGTTCCCGGACCTGCTGCGCAGCGTTGTCGAGGGACTGGGACTTGCGACCCGCGACTGCTATGCGGCGATGGGTGCGATGCCCGAAGAGTTGCGCGTCACGGGCGGCGCCACGCGCTCGGTCGCCCTGCGCCGTTCGCTCTCGGCCGCGGTCAACGCACCGATCCGGCAGTCGCGCCGCGATGAGACGGGAGCCGCAGGTGTGGCGATGATGGCAGCGGTAGCCGTCGGCGTCTATCCCAGCATGGACGATTGCATTGCCGACTGGGTGACGCCGCTTCTCGGCGACGCGGAGATTCCAGATATCGCCGAGGCTGCCCGGTTCGACCGGCTGTTTTCTGCCTACACGGACGTGCGCCAGGCAATGGTGCCCGCCTGGGACAAGCTCGCCGGTGCCGCAACTTCATCGTCGACGGCAGGCGAGTAAATCAAGTTCTGATGCAGCAAGGCATCGAGGGAGCATGACATGACCGAACCCGAACTCCTGGATCTCTTCGTCATCGGCGGAGGCATCAACGGCGCGGGGATCGCGCGCGATGCCGCGGGCCGCGGCCTGAAGGTCGCCTTGTGCGAAAAGGACGATCTGGCGCAGGGAACCTCGTCGCGCTCGGGCAAGCTGGTACATGGCGGTCTGCGCTACCTCGAATATTACGAATTCCGCCTGGTGCGCGAGGCCTTGATCGAGCGTGAAGTGCTGCTCAACGCGGCGCCGCATATCATCTGGCCGATGCGCTTCGTCCTGCCGCACAGCCCTCAAGATCGCCCGGCCTGGCTCGTGCGGTTCGGTCTCTTCCTCTATGACCATCTCGGCGGCCGCAAAAAGCTGCCGGGGACGCGCACGCTAAACCTGCTGCGCGATCCGGAAGGCACGCCGATCCTCGATCAATATACGCGCGGCTTCGAATATTCCGATTGCTGGGTCGACGACGCCCGCCTCGTGACCCTGAACGCGCTCAGTGCGGCGGAGAAGGGCGCATTGGTTCTGACCCGGTCACCGGCCGTCTCAGCCCGCCGCGAAAACGGCAGCTGGATCGTCGCGACGAAGAACAGCCTGACGGGAGAGACGCGAACCTTCCGCGCAAAATGTCTCGTCAACTGCGCCGGGCCCTGGGTAATGGACATCATCAACCGCGTCGCAGGTTCCAACTCCAGCCGCAATGTGCGCCTCGTGAAAGGCAGCCATATCATCGTGCCGAAGTTCTGGGCCGGATCCAACGCCTACCTGGTGCAGAACCATGACAAGCGCGTCATCTTCATCAACCCCTATGAGGGCGACAAGGCGCTGATCGGGACGACCGATATCGCCTATGAAGGCCGCGCCGAGGAGGTCTCTGCCGATGAGACGGAGATCGATTATCTGCTGAAGGCCGTGAACCGCTACTTCAAGGAAAAGCTGCGCCGCCAGGACGTGCTGCACAGCTTCTCCGGCGTTCGTCCGCTTTTCGACGACGGCAAGGGCAATCCGTCCGCCGTTACCCGCGACTATGTCTTCGATCTGGACGAGACGGGAGGCGCTCCCCTGCTCAACGTCTTTGGTGGCAAGATCACCACTTTCCGTGAGCTTGCCGAACGCGGCATGCAGCGCCTCACGCATATTTTTCCGAACATGGGCGGGGACTGGACCGAGAAAGCGCCCCTGCCCGGCGGCGAAATTCCCAATGCCGACTACGAAACCTTCGCCAACAGCCTGCGCGATGCCTATCCCTGGATGCCGCGCAAGCTAGTGCATCACTACGGCCGCCTCTATGGCGCCCGCACCAAGAACGTAGTTGCAGGTGCGACGAGCGTCGAGGGGCTCGGACGCCATTTCGGCGGCCAGCTCTACGAAGCCGAGGCCCGCTATCTCGTCGCCACGGAATGGGCGGCGGCGGGCGAGGACATCCTCTATCGCCGCACCAAGCACTACCTGAATCTGAGCGAAGCGGAACGCGCAGCTTTTGGCGAGTGGTTTGCTTCGACCCGCCTTGCAGCAGCCTGAAGGAGGTTCGATGCCGCTGACTCTTTCCCTCAACACCAATCCGCTGGTAAACCGCTTCGCGGATCCCGATGACCTCATCGACGCGGTTGCCCATGCGCTCCGCATCCGCGATCTCCAGCTGACGCACGAATTCATCAATCCGAGCTGGCAGGCGCCAGTCATCAGGCGATTGACCCGCGTTATGGACAAGGCGCTGCAGCGGACCGGCGTTCGGGTAACCTCCGGCATGACCGGCCCCTACGGACGCCTCAACCATTTCGGCCACCCGGACCCCGATGTCCGGCGTTACTACATCGACTGGTTCAAGACCTTCGCGGACATCGTTGCCGATCTCGGCGGCGATTCTGTTGGGACGCAGTTTGCGATCTTCACCTACAAGGACTTCGACGATCCGGCGAAACGCGAAGCGCTGATCAAGATCGCGATCGACTGCTGGGCAGAGGTGGCCGAGCATGCGCACGCAGCCGGCATCTCCTACCTATTCTGGGAGCCGATGAGCATCGGCCGGGAGTTCGGCGAGACGATCTCCGCGTGCCTGTCGCTTCAGGAGCGGTTGACGGCTGCGAAAATGGCGGTCCCGATGTGGATGATGGCGGATATCGATCACGGCGATGTCACGTCCGCCAACCCAGACGATTTCGACCCCTATGCCTGGGCGCGTGCCGTTCCGCCGGTATCGCCGATCATTCACATCAAGCAGAGCCTGATGGACAAGGGTGGACACAGGCCGTTCACGGCTGAGTTCAACGCGAAGGGCCGCGTCCAGCCGGCACCGCTGCTGCAAGCCTTTGCCGAGGGAGGGGCAAAAGACAATGAAATCTGCCTCGAACTCTCCTTCAAGGAACGCGAGCCCAACGATCGACAGGTCATCCCGCAGATCGCCGAGAGCGTCGCCTTCTGGGCGCCTCATATCGACACCGGGGTCGCCGACTTGAACATCTGACACGGAGACCTCTAAAAGGCAGCATCGCGATGCGGCGGATTCGCCGTGTACGACATTCGAAAGGGAGCCGTGATGACGGACGCCGATGATACGCTTGCCGTACGTGCTGCCTGGCTCCACTACGCGGGTGGCCTGACCCAGTCCGAGGTCGCCCGGCGCCTTGGCGTGCCATCGGTGAAAGCACATCGACTGATCGCGCGCGCGGTTGCAGATGGCGTCGTGAAAGTCACGATCGACGGCGATATCGTCGAATGTGTCGAGCTGGAGATGCGCCTTTCCGAACGGTTCGGGCTTCAGTATTGCGAGGTCGCGCCGGATCTCGGCGAGGAAGGGCTGCCGCTTCGCGCGCTGGGGCACGCAGGCGCCGGCTACCTCAAGCGGGAGATCGAACGCGGCGACAATACGGTCATCGGCCTTGGCCACGGCCGTACGCTCTCAGCCGCAGTCCAATATATGCCGCGGGTAAACGCGAAAGACCTGCGCTTCGTCTCATTGCTCGGCGGCCTGACAAGAAACTATGGCGCCAACCCCTACGACGTGATGCACCGCATCGCCGAAAAGACTGGAACGCAGGCCTATGTCATGCCTGTTCCCTTCTTTGCCAATACCGGCGAAGACCGCGAAGTCCTGAAGGCGCAGCGTGCCGTCAAAGAGGTCTTCGATCTTGCCAACAATGCCGATCTAAAGCTCGTGGGCCTGGGAACCGTCGATGCCGAGGCGCAGCTCGTTCTGTCGGGCATGGTGGAGCCTAAAGAAATCGAAGCGATTGCCGCAGCAGGCGGCGTCGGCGAAATCCTCGGGCACTTCTTCGATGCAGACGGCCATATCCTTGATACGCCTCTGACGGCGCGCACGCTGTCGGCATCGTTTCCGAAGACCAAGAAGGAGCGGCTCGTGGCGCTGGCTGGCGGACAGGCAAAGGTGCCGGCCATCAGGGCAATTTTAAACAGCCGCCGCCTTTTCGGGCTCATTACCGACGAACGCACCGCAAAGGCGCTGCTGGCGTAGCGCGAAACACAACATAAATTGATCGCAAAATCACACCATTGATGTTGCTTATCACGATGGTTCCGTTATCTTATCTCCAAACCAGTGGAGACCGGAATGAAGCGGGAAGAGCGGCAGCAGCTCATCGTCAATCTGCTCGTCGAAAACAAGACCGTCGACCTCGACGACCTCGCCGATCGCTTCATCGTGTCGAAGATGACCATCCATCGCGATCTCGACGATCTCGAACAGGCAGGCGTCTTGCGCAAGGTTCGCGGCGGCGCGACGATCGACGCAGGAACGCAGTTCGAAAGCGACTTCCGTATTCGCGAGAGGCAAGGCAACGAAGCCAAGATCGCCATGGCTCATAGCGCACTGGAGCTGGTCGAACCAGGCATGACCGTGATGGTCAACGACGGTTCGATGGCCGCAGTGCTGGGCGAAATGCTGCTGCAGAAGCGGCCGCTGACCGTCATCACCAACAACGCTGCGATCATGGAGCGGCTGAAAGGCGAGACCGGCCTCACGCTGATCGGACTCGGCGGCATCTATTCGGCGAAGTTCAGCGCCTATCTCGGCGTTGTCACCGAAGAAGCGCTGTCACGGCTGAGGGCCGATATCGCTTTCATTTCGACCCCCGCCGTCAGCGGCAGGCTTGCCTATCACATGGACGACAATGTCGTGCGCGCCAAACGGGCAATGATTGCATCGTCGGCCAGGACCTGCCTCTTGGTCAACCATCAGCGCATCGGTCATACCGCACTGCATGTCATGGCGGATCTGGCCGACTTTGACGCCGTTATCACCGACAGGGCGCCTGACGCTGCTGTCCTGGAGGAATTCGAGCGGGCGGGCGTCACGCTCACCGTCGCATCAACGCAGGATCCGACATGACCGAAAAACCGCGTTTCTGGGTTGGTACCAGCTGGAAGATGAACAAGACGCTTGCTGAGGCCCAGCACTTTGCAAAAGGGCTCGAAGTTGCCGATGCGGCAGGCGATCTTCGCATCCAGCGCTTCGTCATTCCGCCCTTCACAGCCGTACGCGAGGTCAAGTCGATGCTTGCCAAGACCTCCGTGAAGGTTGGCGCACAGAACATGCACTGGGCCGACCAGGGTGCCTGGACCGGTGAAGTTTCGCCGCCGATGCTGAAAGACTGCAATCTCGACTTGGTCGAGCTCGGGCATTCAGAGCGTCGCGAACATTTCGGCGAGACCGACGAAACGGTGGCCCTGAAGACCGAGGCTGCCGTGCGCCACGGCCTCATTCCGCTGATCTGCATCGGCGAGACGCTTTCCGACCGGGAAAGCGGGAAGGCCGCCGAAATTCTAGCCGCGCAGGTGCGGGGCGCGCTTTCGAAACTCTCCGGCGACCAGAAGGCTGCCGAGATTCTCCTAGCCTACGAACCGGTCTGGGCGATCGGCGAAAAGGGCATCCCGGCGACCGCAGACTATGCGGATGCCCGCCAGGCCGAAATCATCGCCGTCGCCGAGGAGGTACTGGCCCGCAAGATCCCCTGCCTCTATGGCGGGTCGGTCAACCCGCAGAACTGCGAGGAACTGATCTCGAGCCCGCATATCGACGGGCTCTTCATCGGCCGTTCGGCCTGGAACGTCGAAGGCTACCTCGACATCCTGGAAAAATGCACCGCCAAACTCTGAGGAGAAAGACAATGAAGCTTGCTATTGCAGGAGACAGCGCCGGCGAAGGCCTTGCCAAGGTTCTGGCCGACCATCTGAAGGACCGTTTCGACGTACACGAAGTTTCGCGCACGGGTACCGGCGCCGATCCCTTCTATGCAAACCTGTCGGACCGTGTCGCCTCGGGCGTCATCGACGGCACCTATGACAAGGCGATCCTTGTTTGCGGCACCGGCATCGGCGTCTGCATCTCGGCCAACAAGGTTCCGGGTATTCGCGCAGCGCTGACGCACGACACCTATTCCGCTGAACGCGCCGCACTTTCAAACAACGCACAGATCATCACGATGGGCGCCCGCGTCATCGGGACGGAACTCGCGAAATCCATCGCGGATGCATTTCTCGCCCAGACGTTCGACGAGAACGGCCGTTCGGCCGGCAACGTCAAGGCCATGGACGAGCTCGACGCCAAATACAACGCCCGGTGACAATAATGCGAAACGGCCGGTTCACGCCGGCCGTTTGATGGCTTTGAAATTGTCGGAGCACGGGCTCGGAAGCGAACCTCGGCCCAATTCGGAGGTCCGCCGGCGATCCAAATTCTATTTTGGAAAATTGTATCGTTCAGTCAGATTCCATAAATCTCGATTGATCTTGATCAAGGATTGGATGCTCTCCTTTATCCGCACGATCTCCTGATCGTCGAGTTCCTCGATCTTTCCGTACTTTATTTCGTCTCGGCTTTCGAAGATCCGCATCGACTGCGTCAGACCCCGGCCGCTGTCAGGGTCAAATGAATAGATGCAGTGGTTGTACTTGTTTCTGAGTTTGCCTTCCTCGGAAAGGCGCCTTGTTGCATCCAAGACCTCGGCTCTGCAAGCTGCAGGCGTCCGCTGCATCTTCGCCAGCCGCTCCACGAGATCGATGCGCGCACGCGAGGTATTCAGCGTCAGGAAGATCACGATCGCCGTTTCCTTGTCGGACTGGCAGAGCCCGGCAATCATGTGAATCAAGAGGCTCTCGGTGTTCGTCCACGTGTAGTTTAATTGCCCAAGCAGCAATAGGACATCCTGAAACTTACGCATCGTCGCCTGGCACCGAACCGCTGCCCGATCGAACAGAACCGTCCGGCAAAGCCTCACCGCCGTATGTTTCCTGATGCTCGAAATAGATCGCGACGGCTTCCGTCCTGTTGTGGACGCCGAGCTTGGTAATGATGTTGTGGATGTGAATCTTCACGGTGTGTTCAGACAAGCCGAAAGCGGCCGCAATGATCTTGTTCTGATTGCCCAATGCAATTCGGGCTAAAATCTCGTTTTCACGTTTTGTCAGCTGATGCATTGTTTTCCCTCGGATTTCCTGCGCAAAGCGCAGTTTCGTCTCCATGGGCGAATCGGACGAACGAGAGCTGCCAGCCTCCCACAATACACCGTCTTGATTGCTATAGGTGACCGATGGAAAATACGTCCCACCCTTCAAAATGATCCGCAGTATCGACAGCAGAACGTCGAGGCTCACGTTCAACGGCAGAATGCCGCGAACAAGCCGGGTGTCAATGAAATGAAGCCGGCTGGCGCTCTCTCGCTGATCGCCCTCGGTAACGATCACCACCGCGACAGCGGGGTGGCGCTTCAGGATCTCGCCAGCGCAGCTATTAAGACTGTGCGCGAGCTCGAGATCAACCAGCAGGAGCCGCAGGGGTATTTCGAACTCTGATAGCGCCGCTTTCAAGTCTGGAACATTCTTGACGCAAAGCGACGGGAATTCTCTTTCGATAGCCGCAGCGATTGCGTCGGAAACGACGTCGGGTGGGCCCACATACAAGAGTGTACGCAAGTAGCGCATCGCCTCCAACGGCGGCACCAGTTCCACGCTGAAGTTGTGCAAGGTCGGCGCATCGCGCGTCATTATAGCAAGCCTCCCCAGGCATTTTCGCGGAGCGCGGTGCGCCTCCCCTCCGTCTCTTGCTGGAAAATCTAGTCCAAACAGACCCGATTGGGAATAGCTCGAACGAGCTATGGCCGCCGCTCAACACCTCACTGGCATAGCGCTACATATCGCGCATAACGTGTGTGAAAGCGTTTTTTCGCGAAGAATCAATGGGGAGGCGCGCACGAACTATCTACCAAGGCGGTAGCTGGGAACACGCACTACCTCTTGTGGCGGGCTGCTAGCACTTAAGGCCTAGGAGAAAGGATCAATGGCTCGGTGTGCGGGGGTGTTGTCCATTCGAGCAGGCGGCGGCTGGCATGAATTTGACCATGCCTTCGGCCGGCATGCAGCGACCTCAGGGCAATCGGCAGCGCAAGACAGATCGAAGAACGGCGCTCATTGCCGGTATTCGCGAGCAATCTGTTTCAAAACAACTCACTTGGGCCGCTCGGCATCCAAAACATCGAAAACAGCCGCCCCCGGCCCCGCTCCCCAGCGGGTACTAGCTCCATCTAGCAGCTTACCTTCTCTGCATATTAGCAGCACATTCAGAGTTGCGGCTGGGTCTGGAGGGTCGCCTGCGGGGCATGCAGTGGCTTCGTGTGTCGAGCCTCCATTCAAACCTGCCGTGTCGCCAACAACGGGAGGACTTGCCAACAGATCATGCAATCCAAGCACGGGGAGGCGGTCACCCGATAAACTCCGCCCTTCATCAGATCGTTCAAGTTCAACATCTGCACGGCCAAGACCATAAATAAGATGAATTGTGGCCAAGCTGTCGCGGATCCAGAGCCAGAGGACACGACAATGGCTGACAAGCACAGACACAACTATGATCCGTCATCCCATGACGACGATCAGGAACAACAGCAGCAGCAGCGTGAGCAACAACAGCAGCAGGAGCAGCAGGAACAGGGCCAGAACCAGCATCAGGGAAGTGAATCGGAGAACTACAACGGCAATGGCAACGGAAACCTGAACCTCAACGGCAATGGTAGCCTGAACCTGAATGGCAACGGCAACCTCAATGGCAATTTCAATGCCAGCGAGAACTACAACGAAAACAGCAATACCACGACTGTCGATGTCAACGTCGACGTCGGCCTGGAAGGCTATTTGCCGAGCGACGACGACTTCGCTGACACCGACGTCAGCGGCGGCAGCTCCATCGACGGCCTGTTCAACACCAAGTTCGACGACATTCTCAATGGTGCGCTTACCGGCGAGGGCAATGATGTTGGCAATGTCATCAATCAAATCGCCAACCTGCAGGACAATGATCATCTGGACAAGGCAGAGGTCTCCAACGACGGAACCTTCGAGCTCAACAACAATGCCAATGGTKGATTGGCCTTCGCGTCCGATGGGATCAGCGGCGGTGGCGACGGCGGCAAAGGCGGTAGCGACGCCGATGCCGATGGTGGCAATGGGGCAAGCGGCGGCGGCGCGACAGCAGGCGCCGGCGTAGGTGGCGACGGGACCGGCGGTCTTGCCGGCAGCCTGGCATTTGGCGGCACCAGCGAAGGCGGCGATTCCGACGGCGGTGATGGAAGCAGCGGAAATGCCACAAGTGGCAACGCTCAGGGTGGCTACGGCCACGGCGGTCGCGGCGGCAGCGGTGCTGAAGGCATTGGCGTCGGTCTGGGCCTTGGACTTGGCCTTGGCGCGGGGCTGGCACTCGCCGGTGATGGCAGCAACGGCGGCAACAATACAGCCGGCAACGGCGACCAAGGTGGAGACAGCGGTGACGCCAATGGCGGTAACGCCGACAACGCCGGAGACGGTGGTGCCGGAACCGGCGGTGCTGCCGCTACCGGTGTGGGGGCCGTTCTCGGATTGATCAACCCAGTGTTTGCCGACAGTGATGGCGGCGATGGCACTGCCGGGGATGGCGGAAACTCTACCGGCGGAGCGGGTGGCGGAACCGGCGCAGGCGGTGCCGGTGGTGCGGGCGGAAATGCTTCGGACGCCGGTGACGGTGGCCGCGGCGGCGACGCATCCGGGACTGGTACTGGATTTGGTGGTGGCGCTGGATACGGCGCTGGAAACGGCGGCGACGGCGGCGACGGTGCGGCCGGAACCGGTGGAGAGGCCGCCACGGGCGACGCCACGACTGGCGCCGGTTATGGTGGAGATGCCTGGGCTGGCGGCGGCGACGGCGGGACTGCCCTCAGCGGCGCATGGGCCGGTGGCATCGGCGGTGACGGCTACGGCGGTTGGGCCTTCGGCGGGCACGGCGGAGACGGCGCAGACGGCGGCATAGCCACCAACGGCGATGGTGGTGCCGGCGACGGCGGCTCCTGGGGTTCAGGCAATGGTGACGATGGTTACGTCACCGGCACGAGCTCTGCATCGGCTGATGCCGTCATCGACACCAGCGCCTTCAATCAGGATATCGTGATGGGCGCCAACCTGCAGCAGAACGCAATCGACATGACCATCGTCGGCGGCGACCTGACCAGCACCGTGATCGGCGATGATGCGAGCGATGGCAGCAGCTAAGGCCGAATACGCTTAGATCAATTGTAAAACAGGCAAGGCAGGTTGCGTGCGGGTACTGCACGCAGCCTGCCCAAGGTGCGACCGACCTGATCTTCGCGGCAAGGATTAGAGAGGGCCGATGCTGACAGAGGAGTACATGCCGTGACGATGATGGATAAGATCACAGAAGAGATCGCCCACTTCATCGGCGTCTTTCATGTAAGCGTCGAAGACGCGCGGTATAGAGAGGCCTATCAGGAGTTCACTCTCAACCCGGTACAGTCTGAACCGGATGTGCATCCTGTTATCGTTTCAGACTTCGCGGCGCCCTTTGAATTGCTCGATTACGAGCCGGGAATTGACTATCGCTCTCCCGGTCATGATCCCTGGCACGTACGTCCCTGGCCCCCCATGTTCCATGGCTTGCCACACCCTCACGGTGCTGACGACTTGCACGTGGGCCGGGAACATCACTGGCCACATCATTGGTCCTATCACACCGCCCACTCGACGATGAAATTTACCCCGCCGGAGATGGAACCGCCTGGGTCGGTGGCCAACTATCTCAATCAGGCGATCGTGCTGTCGGACGCTGACTATTTTAGCGTCGGCGGGCACGGCCTCGAATTCTCTCCCGATCGCATCGACAATTCGGCGCTGTTTTCCGGCGCAGAATCCGCAGCCTCGCTATCGCCCATCGGCGATCTGGACATGCCCGGATCGAGCATGGAAACCATCGAGGTCATCCAGACGGCGATTGCCCAGCTTGACGCTGCCGCGTCGGCCCCGGGCCAGGCGGCCCAGATCTTCTTGCACGGCACGGAAGCCATCGAGGGCATCTACGTCAATGGCGAGCTTGTCGACGAAGCGCCTGTGCTTGAAGACCACTACACGTTTGACGAAAAAGCCAATGACAGCGAAGTCGATCCGCAATCCAATACCTTCACAAGGGAGGACGGGTCCGTCGCCATTAAGGTTTCGGTCGAACTGCAAGCGGGCGGAGACACTCTGGTTAACGACGCCGTCCTGAAGAACTTCTGGAGCGGCGGAGCGGTGACGGCGGTTGTCGGTGACCACATCGAACTGAATGCGATTGTTCAAATCAACGCGATCTGGGACGCCGACGCGATCACATCTGCGGTCAATCATTGGACGACAGGTGAAGCCAACGAGTTGTTCAACATCGCAACGTTCGAGCGTCTGGACAACTCAGGGCCCTCGGGGGGCGATCCGTTCCACTCCAGCGACTATCCGGCCTACTGGTCGATCACCGAGATCAAGGGAGATCTCATGATCGTGAACTGGCTCGAACAGCTTGTCTTCATGAGCGACAACGATGTCGGCGTTCTCTCGTCGTCCGGCGTTACGACGAGCATCGTTAGCGGCGACAATCTTGGTGTCAACCACGTCTCCGTCGTGGAACTGGGCTTTGCCTATGACCTGATCATCATCGGAGGGTCGGTCTACGACGCCAACATCATTCAACAGATGAACGTCTTGTTCGACAACGATCTGGTGGGTGCTGTGTCCGGTTTCCAGACCACTGGGGTGGGCGGGGTTTCCTCGTCCGCAAACCTGCTTTGGAACCAAGCGCACATCTACAATATCGGCGGATCAGACCGGTTCGATTCTTTGCCGCAAGACTACCTGGATACCGCCAACGCGCTCGCAGGCGGCGGCAAGGATATTCCAGGTGGCGTGCTTTCGGACCACGCGTTTGCGGGCCTTGATGGATTGAGGGTCCTCTACATCAGTGGCGACCTCATCAACCTTCAATACATCAAGCAGACAAACATTCTGGGCGACAGCGATCAGATCGCGCTCGCAATGAATGCGGTTTCTCCCCACCCCGATGCGGAATGGTCAATCTCGACGGGTTCGAACGCACTCTTGAACAATGCAGCGATCGTCGACCTCGATTCTTTCGGAAAGACCTATGTCGGCGGCGAGCAGTATTCCCAAGAAACGCTCTACCAAGCGGAATTGATATCGCACCAGCCTGACTTCGGAGGCGCCAATCCGGATGCACTTGTAAACGAGGCGATCCTTTTCCTCGACGACTCGATGCTGGCTCCGTCCGATGCAACCCAGACCGGGACCAGTAGCCCAGCAGATTACGATGCCCACCCGGATGACGGGGTCAACACCATGCTCGGACATTAGAGGGACACATGTATGAGATCCGTAAGAGCCCCCCAGTCCCGACTGGATTAATGGTGGCCAGACCAGACAACACCAACCTGCGTCAAGTCGCTCCTGGCGACATGGCCGATCGCTATCAAGAATTCGAGCGTGCCGTGGAGGAATGCGTCACCGTGGCGTCTGAGCAGAGAATGCTTGGGCAAGCGCCGGCAACGGTGGCCACTGAGGTGACGCCGCGATCCCCTTACGTGGTGAGCGACAACCCGACCTCATCGCCGCAAGCACAGCCTCCGTTCAGCGAGCCAGTTGCAGAGGCACCGGTCGAGAACCGGCCAAGACCGTCGGTGCGCGAGGCCCCCACATCCAAGGCCGTGGATGGGTTGAAAGTGATTGAGGGCGACTGCGGCCCGATAGCCGCCAAGCACGACACAGTCGACAAACCATCGTCCGGAGGCGGCGGGACAGGAGCCGGCAACGGAGGCGGCACGTTCCACAAGCGCCTGGCGCCGGTCGATTTTAATGCCAGCCTCAAGGCAGGCATCAGTGCGGTGCGGCGGAATCTGATGGTCGTCTTGCTGTTTACGCTGGCAAGCAACGTGCTTGTGCTGGCTATTCCGATCTATCTGTTCCAGATTTCCGACCGTATCCTGACCAGCCGCTCGATCGACACCTTGATCATGCTGACCCTCGTGATTGTCGGCGCGATCATCCTGCAATCCATGTTCGACGCATTGCGGCGTTTCGTGCTGATGCGCACGGCGGTTGAGGTTGCCGCGCAGCTCGGCGCCCCCATTCTGAGCGCAGCAGCGCGTGCGTCGCTGCAGGGCAATGGTCGCGAATATCAGACGCTTGGGGACCTTCAGCAGGTCCGCGGCTTTCTGGTTTCGAGGACGTTGCTTTCGTTTTTGGATGCACCGATCGCACCCGTTTTCCTCGTGGCGGTTTTTCTCATTCATCCGGATCTCGGGTTTATCGTCGTGGTGACCGCGGTCCTGCTACTGATCCTCACCCAGATAAACCAGCGAATGACGGCAGCCCCCTTTGCCGAAGCGAACACGGCGCAGGTGAAGGCCAATCTTCACCTCGATTCCATGACCCGCAATTCGCAGATCATCAATGCGTTGGCGATGATACCGGAGGCAGTACAGATCTGGGGACAGGACACAGCCGCCTCCCTGAAGGCGCAGATCATCGCCCAGGACAGGAATATAGCGATCGCTGCGGTTTCAAGAGGCACGCGTCTTCTGACGCAAGTGACCATGCTCGGCTGGGGTGCCTATCTCTCGGTTGAGGGCGAACTGACAGGCGGCATGGTGATCGCCTCTTCGATCATTGCCGGGCGAGCACTTGCCCCGATTGAAGGCGCAATCGAGGGCTGGAACCAATTCAGCCAGTCGCGTGCGGCCTACGGGCGGATAGCAGCTTTGCTGCGAGCCTCGCCTTTCAATTTCGAACGCCTCAATCTGCCCAAGCCCGAAGGCCGTCTTGACGTCGAGCGACTGCTTTACGTGCCGCAGGGAACCAAGCGTGTCGTCCTCAATGGCTTGTCGTTTGCCCTGCAGCCCGGCGATTCTCTTGCCGTAATCGGCAACTCCGGCGCGGGCAAGACCACGTTGGGCAAAATGCTTGTGGGATCGATCTTGCCAACCTCGGGAAATGTCAGGCTTGACCTCATGGATCTGCGCAATTGGGATCAGCGCCAGTTCGGTGAGAACATCGGCTACCTGCCCCAGGACGTGCAACTGTTCCCGGGCACGATCAAGGCCAATATTGCCCGCATGCGGATGGACGCCGACGATGCGCAGATCTACCGCGCCGCCATGCTGGCCGATGTTCACGAGATGATCGCAAGCCTGCCGCATGGGTACGAAACCGTGGTCGCTGCCGACGGATCCCCCCTTTCCGGTGGCCAGAAGCAGCGTGTCGCACTCGCCCGCGCCTTCTTCGGAGATCCGCACCTGGTGGTGCTGGACGAGCCGAATTCGAACCTCGACACGGCAGGCGAAGCGGCGCTCGTTCGCGCGCTGCAGCATGCGAAGGAGCAGAAAATAACGATGGTAACCATCACCCAGAGGCCCGCGCTTCTCAACAATGTCGACAAGATACTGCTGCTGGTGAACGGCACCGTGGCGCTCTTCGGTATGCGCATGGACGTTCTGCAGGCGATGGGGACCCGCGGGATCAGCATCGAGGGTGGCTCGTTTGGTCATCAGTTGCAGTAGGAGGCGAGTATCATGTCCAACGTCGCCAAGATCCACGACATAGAATGGTACGCTGACGTACCGCGATCCATATGGAAGCAGACGACCGTCGGGTTGATCCTCATTGGGGTGGCCTTCGGTGGTTTCGGCACATGGGCGTCGACAGCCCCTCTTGCCGCGGCCGTGATCTCCCAGGGTCGGTTCGTCGCCACGGGTCAGAACAAGATCGTGCAGCACCTGGAGGGCGGCATCATCAAGCAGATCCTCGTCAACGAGGGAGATCAGGTGACGGAAGGTCAGCCGCTTGTCCTGCTCGACGAGACCGCAGCAAAGTCAAAAAAACGGGAGTTGTTTCTGCGGCGGATGAGATTGGATGGCACGGCGGCTCGATTGACCGCCCAATCTGAACGCCAGGACAATCTTGTGATCACGGACTTGCTGAACGACTATCGCGACGATCCGGATGTCTGGTCAATTCTCGTCAGCCAGCAACTCAATTTCAAGGCCCAGCAGTTGAAGCTGTCCAGCGAACTTTCCCTGCTCGAGCAAAACGTAAAGGCCCTGCGCTTTCGCGAGGAAGGCTACAGGCGGCAACGGGATGCGACAGTGCTGCAGGTGGATCTGCTCAAGGCCGAATATCAGGACAAGCAGTTGCTGCTCACAAAAGGCTTGGTGCGCGGCAACGATGTGAAGGCGATACAGCGGGCGATTGCCGAGGCCGAAGGACAGGTTGGAAGGCTTGAAGCGGAGATAGCGGAAACGCAGGCACAATCGGTAAAGGAACAGCAGGAGATCCTCCGGACAGAAGGCGTCTACCGCGAAGAAGCGCTTGACCGGCTGCAAGCGATTCAGGGCGAACGAGATGTCGTTCGCGAGCAGTTGCGCGAAGCTGAAAACGTCCTTCAGCGCGCAACGATCAATTCTCCCGTTGCAGGCACCGTCGTGCGCACGCACTACCATACGACGGGCGGCGTCATTGAGAGCGGCAAGGCCATTCTCGAAATTCTTCCCGCGGGCGTGCCCTTGCTGATCGAGGCGCAGATACGCCGTAACGACATCGACAGCGTGAAGGTGGGCCAGGTCGCCACCATACGCCTGATCGCACTGAACCAGCGAACAACACCCGTCCTGCATGGCGACGTGATCTATCTTTCGGCTGACGCCTTGCAAGACAGCAAGCCTGGCATGGCAGATCATGATGTCTATGTCGCCCGGATCAACGTCTCGCCCGAAGAAATCGCAAGGGTGCGGGGGTTCACCCCAACCCCCGGCATGCCCGTCGAGGTGATGATCCAGACAGCCGAGAGAACATTCTTCAGCTATATTGCGAAACCGGTGACGGACAGCATGTCGCGGGCGTTCTCGGAACAGTAAGAGCGGTCGGCCTGAAGATCGCCCTTGACTGACGAAGAATTGACGAAGTGTCTGGCTACGCTGGTCTCCGGGCTAGAACATTGGGTCAGTTCCTATGAGACGATTTCATTCAGCAGCATTCGCGGCACTTTTTCTCGCCACCCCTTGCCTTGCCGCGCAGGCAGCGTCCCCGTTCGACATTTTCAACCAGAATTGCCTGTCTCCGGGACCCTATTTCGAGCGGACTGTGGGGCTCGCGAAGGATCGAAGCTGGACACCCCTTGCAACCGATATGGCCGTCAGCCTGACGCCCGTTGAAAACCCGGTCGCTCTGGAGGGATGGGTCATCGGTGACGGGGAGAGCGGTGGTTCATTCGAAGCAGTCGTCGTCTCGAAGTCAACCTTAGGCGGGAAGGCTATCGAAGGCTGCACTGTGGCCTTCACAGAGGTCGACGCGGAAACCTTCGAGTTGTCGCTCAAAGACCTCTTGGCCGCCCGGCCGGCAGGAGAAACGCGCGGCCAGGACAGCGTTCACAAGGCCTATACCGCGAGCCTCGCCGGACGGGAGCTGGCGATCACCCTCACTCTTCCGCTCTATCCAAAAGGCGCCGACCAGGTAGTCGTCAGCGTCGTCGCGGAACAACAGCTGGAAAACTGACGGCAACCTTGCATCGGCAGGGGTGCTATCCGCGGGCTCGCCTAAAGGCTAGGCATAATTTTGCAGATCAGGCCACGCGCCATGTGCGAGGAGGGACACTCTTCCCTCCATCATCATGCAGAACCAATTGGCTCTGCAGCCGGGACAAAGGGACAAAAAAGTCCGCCGGGTTCCGGCGGACTTTTTTTAGGATGCAAGATGGCGTCAGCTTGCCTTAGCGAGCAATGGCTGCGCGTGCCACGCTGTGGATATCCGAGCGGTCGATGCCCAGGTCCTGCAGTTCGCGTGAGGTCATACGGCCAAGTTCGGAGACCGTCTGACGGTACTTGCGCCAATTGTTGAAAGAGCGTGCTACGTTCATGATAATCCCCTTTCCTGGGCTTTCGAAGCAGAGCAGCCAGTCCTTGGCGCTTTGTTTGCTTCGATGACCTCCATATAGCCTCGCACGGGATTGACGAACAGTGGCAGGACATCACGCCACCCATGCAACCCGAGCATGGCGGCGAGTGGTCGCCGAGGCCATTGTCGGAAAGTGGTCACAAACGCCCTCGCCTGTGTGAGTACGGATCAATGCATCTGCCCGCTAGTAGCAGTTCTGCGCCCACCGGCCCGCCATGCCCGCCCCGGGCGGCCCTAGCACGATGATCGAGCGATCGCGGCCGTCCGCGCCATAGCGGAGCTGCTGCCGTTGGCAGCGCGGCTTGAGCCCAAACTGGTATTGCCACGAACCTGCCCCGTCGGGAACCAGCGCGTCGCCACTTCCCGAGATGCAAAGGCGCGAAAATCGGATTGAACTTATTCTTGACTATTCATTCCAGAATTGCTATTTGCTCCGTATGGCAAGATCAAAGGAATTCGACAAAGAGCAGGCTCTGGACGCTGCCATCGATGTGTTTCGAGACCACGGGTTCGAGGGCACATCGACCGACATGCTTGTGAAATCGATGCGGATCGGGCGGCAGAGCCTCTACGATACGTTCGGAGACAAGTGGCAGCTTTATCGATCGGCCGTCGAGCGATATGCGACGCAGGAGACCAATGCCCATATCGAAATCCTTCGTCGCGAGACTCAAGCGGTGGAGGGTATCCGACAGATGATCGAACGGGTCGTTGAATTTGCGGGGCTGGCCTGCCTCGGAGTCGGCTCGATTTGCGAATTCGGCCAAACGCGCGCTGAGCTCATTGCCGTGCATCAGCTTGCCGACCGTCGCCTCAAGGACGCCATGCGTCACCGCATCGCCGAGGCGCAGGCCGCCGGTGACGTCTTCGCGGGCTTGTCTCCGGCAGAGGTGGCAGATTTTCTGGTTGCCAGTTTCGCCGGGATCCGGATCGCCGCGCGCGGCGGTGCGGACCGCACCCATCTCCAATCCCTGGGCCGGCTTGCACTGCGCGCCATCACATAGGCGGCAACAAAAAAATTTGGATAATTCTGGAATGAACTGTCAAGAAAGGGCAAAATCGTGAGAGCGATCGTGATGAATGGAGTGGGCGGGCCTGACGCAATGGAATGCGTCGACCGTCCGAAGCCCGCGGCTGGGCTGGGTCAGGTCGTGGTCGAAGTCGCGGCATCAGGTGTGAACTTCATGGATATCGGTGTACGGCAGGGAATGGCCTGGACCGATATGCCCAACCCGAAAATCCTCGGCGTCGAGGGGGCGGGCCGCGTCATCGGTGTCGGCGAGGGAAGCGATCGCTTCCGGCCAGGCGATCGCGTCGCCTGGGTCTACGCCCCGGCAAGCTACGCCGAGCGTGTCGCCGTCCCCGTCGACGCGCTTGTCGCCATCCCGGACGCCATCGACGACCGAACGGCCGCCGCTGTGATGATGCAGGGCCTCACCGCCAGCCACTTCGCCACCGACTTCTATCCCGTCCAGCCTGGCGACACCGCGCTGGTCCATGCGGCCGCGGGCGGGCTCGGCCTGCTCCTGACACAGATCATCAGACGCAGGGGCGGCCGCGTCATCGGCCGCGTCTCCTCGCCCGACAAGGTCGCGCTCGCCAGGCAGGCCGGCGTCGATCATGTGATCATCGACACGGAGGGTCAGTTTGCCGAAGAGGTCCTCGGCCTGACCGATGGCGAAGGCGTTGATGTCGTCTATGACGGCTCCGGGCCAAAGACCTTTCACGGGTCCCTCGCCTCCCTTCGCCGTTCCGGGACGTTCTGCTGGTATGGCCCGGTGCTCGGTGGGCCGGGACCCCTCGACATCATGAGCCTGCCGAAGAGCATCAAGCTCGGCTATGCCACCTTCTTTGATCACATCCACACACCAGAGCTGCTTCGCGCCCGAAGCCGGCAACTCTTCGACTGGATTGCCGACGGCTCACTCACAGTGAAAATCGGCGGCATCTATCCGCTTGCCGAAGCGGCGAAGGCACATGCTGACATGGAAAGCCGCGCCACCACTGGCAAGCTCCTGCTCATCCCCTGACAAAAACACCAACGATAAGGAAGTTAATCATGAACAACTCAGCATCGGCAACGGCAAAGGCAGCGCTGGTCTTCGGAGGATCGCGCGGCATTGGCGCCGCAATCGCCAGACGACTGGCCGAGGACGGTTTCCATGTCGGCCTGACCTACGTCTCCCGGCCGGACAAGGCGGACGATGTGGTGGCCGCGATCAAGGCAGATGGCGGCAAGGCGATCGCGATCCGTGCCGACAGTGCTGACCCCGTCGAGATTCGGGCAGCGATGCGACGGACGGTCGGGCTGTTCGGTCCTCTCGACGTCGCCGTGGTCAATGCCGGCGTCCTTCGAATGGCGACACTGGACGCGGTCGACATTCACGATCTCGACCTGTCGCTCAACGTGAACGTCCGCGGCGTTCTTCTGGCGATCCAGGCGGCGGCGGGAGACATGAAGGATAACGGCCGGATCATCACGATCGGAAGCAGCACCGCGATCAGGACAGGCTCCGCCGGCGGCAGTGTCTATGCCATGACCAAGGCCGCCGTCGCGGCAATGGTGAAAGGGATCGCACTCGATCTTTCACCGCGGCGGATCACCGTGAACAACATCCAGCCCGGTCCCACGGAGACAGACATGACCGCCGACATGATCTCCGGCCTGACCGAGATCATTCCCCTGAAGCGGGTTGGGCAGCCGGAAGAGATCGCCGCGCTCGCCTCCTATCTCGCCAGTCCCAGCGCCGGCTACATGACCGGAGCAAGCCTGACGATCGATGGCAGCTACGTCCTCTGATCGCCACGTCGAACTGAACGAGGCCCCCTCTCAGCGGACGGCCTCTGCCATCTCTACGCGCCGGACTGCGCCGATATTGGCCAGGAAGGTCTCGTCATGGCTGACGACCAGGAGCGCGCCGTCATAGGCAAGAAGCCCCGCTTCGATCGCCTCGATCGAGGCGATGTCCAGATGGTTGGTGGGCTCGTCGAGGATCAGCAGGGCCGGAGGCTGCGGTCCGCCGAGCACACAGGCGAGCCCCGCCCGCAGCATCTGCCCTCCGCTCAGCGTGCCCGCCCGTTGCAGCGCTGCATCGGCGCGGAAGAGAAAATTCGCAAGCGTCGCGCGGCAGGCATTCTCCGTCGAATTCGGGTTGAGCCGCATGAGATTGTCGAGGATCGTTGCGTCGGGATCGAGGATACCGACGCTTTGATCCAGCATGGCGTACGGCACATTGACCGAGACCGTCCCGCGAAAGGGCCGCAGTTCGCCGGCGATGAGCTTCAGCAGGGTCGTCTTGCCTGCCCCGTTTGGCCCGGCAACCGCAAAACGCTTCGGACCGACGATCGAAAAGGACAGGTCCCGAATGATGGAATGCCCGGCTTCATATCCGGCAGATACACCGTCGAGAGCCAGAACCGTTCGCCCTGCCGCAAGCCCCGTCGGTGGCAGGCAGACGGAAAGCTGCCGCAGGGATTCGATGCGGGATCTGGCGGACGCCACGGCGTCAAGCGCCTCCTCCCGCTGGCGGTCGGCGAGGTTGACCCCCTGCCCCTTGCTCGCTTCCGCTCTGTTTTTCCTCAAGCCCAGAAGAATGCGCGGCATATCGCCCCGCGCAGCCTTGCGGGCGCCCGCCGCGTCGCGCCTTTCTTTTCGCTCCGCTGCAAGCTGCGCCTTGCGATTGACCTCGGCAACGGATTTCTGCGCGTGTGCCAGATCCTCCTGAGCGGCTTCCAGCTCCATTGCCTTGATGGCCCGGTAGGCCGTCCAGTTGCCCCCGTAGCGACGCGCCCCAAGCGTGGTCATTTCGACGACCGCGTCCATACGATCCAGGAGCTCGCGGTCATGGCTGACGACGATGGCCCCGCTGCGCCAGCCGGCAAGGAGATCGATCACGGCCTGTCTTCCGTCACGATCGAGATTGTTCGTCGGCTCATCGAGCAACAGGAAATCCGGCGTTCGGAAGATTGCGGCAGCCAGGCTTGCCCGCGTCCGCTGGCCGCCTGAAAGCTGGCTCAGGGCGGTCTCCGGACGCGCGGTGAGACCGACCTGGGCAAGTGCCGCCACAATCCGTTCCTCAAGCGTCCAGTCGGCCTCGGCAAGCTCCTCGACACTCGCCTCGCCGATCTCGGCACGGCGCAGCACCGAAAGCGCGTGCGCTGCCCCGAAAAGGTCGGCGACGGTCTCGACCGCGCCGATCTTCACGGCCTGCCGCGCCATGGCAAGGCTCCCGCTGAGCGAGACCGAACCAGCGGAGGGCTGCAATTCGCCGGCAATGATCTTCAGCAGCGTGGTCTTGCCGACACCATTCCGACCGACGAGACCGACGCGCTCCTTGCCGAAGGTCAGGTCGAGATTGGAAAAGAGGTTCTGGCCGTCTGCCCTTGACCAGGCGAGCCCTGAGACAGTGATGGACGGCATGGCAGGAGCCTTCTTGAAAATCATAAAACAGCACGATATCGTGCCGATTAGCAAATATCGACACGGAGCGCAACCAACTGCGCAAACCCACGGATGGACCAGGACATTGGAAGCACAACGACGCCGCGCCGGTGGCAGGCCAAGCAAGGGCGAGGCAAACGCGATAGACACCCGTCTCCTCGACGGCGCGCGCGCTGCTTTCGCCCGGAGCGGTATCGCAAATACGTCTGTGGAGGAGATCGCGGCTGATCTCGGCATGTCCAAGCACACGATCTATCGTCGCTACCCGAACAAGACGGTTCTGCTCGAAGCCGTCGTTTCCCGCGATCTCGTTCGATTTCGCAGCGCCCTTTCGGAGGCGGCGGCGGAGAGGACGGATCCCGCAGAGGCCTTGCACAACGCCGCGCGCAGCTATTTCTCTTTCGGCACGAGCCGGGAATACTCAGCCTTCTATCTATCCGTCAGCGCCGAAGCGGCCATCTCGCGGTCCATACGCGAGAAACTCGCCATGTGGTCGGCTACAGCGTTGGAGCCGCTGAGGGACGCCATCGTCTCGGCCCAGACAGCGCACGCCCTTCGACCGGGCGATCCCGCCTCGATCTGCAGCATTCTCGTCGATCTTCTCGAAGGCGCCAACAACCGCGTGCGGCTTGGCACCGCCGATGCGTCCGACGAGCGCGCCTCCCGCCTGCTGTTCGACGAGCGGTGGGACGTCTTTATCGCGGCAATGGCACCTGGGCGAGAGAGGCTGGCCGGGGCGTGATCGGCCGCAACGACCCACTACCACGGAACGGCGTACTTTGCCTGTTCATACCCTGGGTAGGACGCACCGGCCGCGGCCAGGATACCCACCATAGGCGACGGCTCTCGGGAGGTGGCGTCGTAGACGCAGGGCGCTGCGAATACCGCCGCCCCCAGCATGCAAAGGATCATCATTCTCATGGGTACTCCTTGGTCGAGGCTCCGCCTCGCTTGTCATCTGTTTCGTCTGGACGGCCGGATTGCCGCTGGAAGCCAACGCCTCGCAGCGGCAGTCTCGTCAGGCGATGACCAGATCGACATGAATGTTGCCACGCGTGGCCTTCGAATAGGGGCAAATCTGGTGAGCGTCTTCCACAATCGAGCGCGCCAGATCCGGTGCAATGCCGGGCAGATTGATCGTGAGGCGCGCCTGCAGGAAATAGGCCCCGGCGGTGGCCCCAAGGTCGACTTCGGCATCAACCGAGAGGTCGGCAGGCAGCTCCACCTTCCGCGTCGCCGCCGCCTTGCCCATCGCTCCGATGAAGCAAGCCGACCATCCGGCCGCGAAAAGCTGCTCCGGATTTGTGCCGGCGCGATTGCTTCCGGGAGGCGTAAGCTTGATGTCGAGCTGACCGTCGGCACTGCGAGAAAAGCCGTCGCGGCCGCCGGTGGTGCGGGTCTTGCCGGTATAGAGAACCTTGTCGATACTTGTCATCGCAAACACTCCTTTGTTGCGTCGCTCAACGCGACATGACGGAGTGTGGTTTGCCCGGCTGAGGTATCCGGCATGTTTTCGAAACGGACAGAACTGTAACAAAACGTAGCCTCGCGCGGCAAAGACACCGTGCCGTACAAATATCGGTCAGCGAATGACGACCTCAGCGGCCAGGCCTCCGCCGGCGCGGTTGTAGAGCCTTATCGAGCCCCCGAGCGCCGCAGTCAGCTGCTGTGCGATGGCAAGCCCGAGGCCCGACCCGCCGGTCTCCCGGTTGCGGGATTGCTCGAGCCGGAAGAACGGCTGCATGGCGGCTTCCAGCTGCTCTTGCGGGATCCCAGGCCCACGGTCCAGCACCGTAATGACGACTGCGCTCTCGCCGTTGCGCTCGACGCTGATCTCGGCAGCGCCGGCGAACTTGAGTGCGTTGTCGACAAGGTTTGAGAGAATGCGACGAAGCGCGTACGGCTTGGTCGAAACCGTCCCCTGCACGACACCGACGACGGTCACGGCTTTTCCCGTGTCCTGATAGTCGTAGGAGAGACTTTCGATGAAGGAGGCAAGATCGATGCGGGAGAGCTTTTCGCCGTTGCCGTGAGCGCTTCTTGCATAGGCAATTCCGTCCTGCACCAACCGCTCGATTTCACCAAGGTCGTGCAACAGCTTGTCTTTCTCAGGACTGTCCTCGGACATGTCGGCGCGCAAACGCATCCGGGTGATAGGCGTCTGGAGATCATGCGAGATCGCCGCCAGAATCTGAACGCGCTCTTCGAGGTAATGAGCAATCCTGTCGCGCATCGCGTTGAAAGCCTTGGCCGCATGAGAGACTTCGCTCGGCCCGGCCTCGTTCATGATCGGCCCCTTGCTGCTCACATCAAGCGCATCGGCCGCAGCCGCAAGGTCGCCGAGCGGCCGGATTGCCTGCCGCACGGCAAACCACGCGCAGAGGACGAGAAGCAACATCTGGACGACGAAGACATAGGGAAGCCAGCCCGCGACCGGCATGACGCCGCGCGGCGTGATGTCGATCGTCAGCGGGCTTCCGTCACTCAATGTCAGATGCGCCTGCAACCTGGCAATGTCACCAGGTATCGCCTCGATGCGCAATGGAAAGCGATGACCGACCGCGTCTTCTATCATGGCGGCAATCTCCACGCCCCGGCTGGACGTGTCGGGAACGCCGAGCAGACCCGGCCCAAGGATGAAGCGGTAGTTGCCACGGCTGAGCCGGTCGAGCAGGCTTTCGCGGTCGCCCGCTGGCAGCCGGTCGAGAACCGCAATCGATGTCGCAATATCGTTTTCCAGAGTACCGAGCATGACGGCTTTGGCCGACATGTAGCGCTCCAGGTAGAGGACCCCGAAGGAAAGCCCGTAGGCGATTGCCAGCCCTGCGAGAAGGATCAGGAAGATCCGCGCGCGCAGGGTTTGTGGCCATAGCCGGCTGGGACGAAACTGATGCGCCGCATTCACGGGCGAAGCTCCGTTATTTCAACCGGCACGGAGAAGACATAGCCCTCACTGCGCACGGTCTTGATGTAGGTCGGCTCGCGCGCATCGTCACCGAGCCGCTGGCGAACGCGGCTTACGAGAAGATCGATCGAGCGGTCGAAGAGATCCGCATCGCGCCCCTGCGTCAGGTTCAACAGCTGGTCTCGATTGAGCACGCGCTGCGGATGATCGACGAAGACGCGCAGCAGCCGGTATTCGGCGCCGCTCAAGGCGATCGCTGTCCCCTGGCTATCGATAAGGTGGCGTGCGACCGTGTCCAGTTGCCAGTCGCCGAAGCTCAGCAATTGGCCGGCTTCGCTGATCTGAAGATTGGGGGGCAGCATGCGTGTGCGACGCAGCACCGCCTTGATGCGCGCCAGCAGTTCGCGTGCCGCAAAAGGCTTCGACAGATAGTCGTCTGCCCCCATCTCAAGTCCGAGAACCCGGTCGAGCTCATCGTTGCGGGCCGTCAGCATCAGGATCGGCGTTGCCTTGTGTTTGCCGGCCCTCAGCTCCCGGCACAGGACCAACCCGTCATCGCCAGGCATCATGACGTCGAGCACGATGAGATCGACGGCATTGCCCTCCAGGAAGCTCCGCATCTGGCGTCCATCGGCTGCAACGGTCGTCCTCAAGCCGTTCTTCGTGAGATAGCTCGAGATCAGTTCGCGGATTTCGCGGTCATCGTCGACAACCAGGATATGGTCGATGTGCTCCATTCGGGCTTCCAGTTTCTGTTTCGCAAGGGCGATTTGATCAACTACTCTTCCTTAGCCCCTGATCCAGCCGTCGCGAAGGGGGCAAATTTCCACCTTTCGGCGTTCTTGAAACTACAGCCGGTCGACGTCCAGGATCGCTTGCGCGAAGGCTTCCGGCGCCTCCTGCGGCAGGTTGTGGCCGATCCCGCCGTTGATCGTGCGATGCTCGTATCGCCCGGAGAATTTGCCGGCGTAGGCAGAAGGCTCGGGATGCGGTGCTCCGTTTTTGTCGCCTTCCATCGTGATCGTCGGAATGGTGATTATCGGCCCTTTTGCCAGGCGTTCTTCGAAAGCATCGTACTTTGCCTCGCCATCGACCAAGCCCAGGCGCCAGCGGTAGTTGTGGACGACAATATCGACGTGATCCGGATTGTCGAATGCCGCGGCCGAACGGTCGAACGTCGCATCGTCGAAATCCCAGGTCGGTGATGCCGTTTGCCAGATGAGCTTTGCAAAGTCGTGGCGATTGGCGGCGTAGCCCAAGCGCCCACGCTCGGTGGCGAAATAGAACTGATACCACCAGGCCTGCTCGGCCTTTGGCGGCAGGGGCTTCCTGTTGGCCTCCTGGCTGCCGATCAGGTATCCGCTGACCGACACCATCGCCTTGCAGCGCTCCGGCCAGAGGGCGGCCATGATATTGACGGTGCGAGCACCCCAATCATAGCCGGCGACGATCGCTTTCTCGATGCCCAATGCGTCCAGAAGGGCGATCATGTCGGCCGCAAGCGCCGACTGCTGGCCGCTTCGAGGCGTATCCTTGGATAGAAACCTGGTCGTGCCGTAGCCCCTCAGATAGGGGACGATCACGCGATAGCCGGCCGACGCAAGCATCGGCGCAACGTCGACGAAGCTATAGATGTCATAGGGCCAGCCGTGGAGCAGCAGAACCGGCGGGCCGTTTGCCGGGCCTGCCTCGGCATATCCGATATCAAGCACGCCTGCCTTGATCTGTTTGAACGCTTCGAAGGAGGCGTTCGGCCGCGTCTTGACGGCCGGTCGCTTTGCCGTGGGCGGCTGTGGCGCCTGGGCGCCGGCAGTGGTGGTGGCGCCCAGTTCGACCGCCGCAACGGCCATGGCGGCAACACCAAACAAACGGCGGCGTTGGTGGTTGATTTCCTCAGTCATCTCTGTCTCCAGTCAAATCGATCATGATCCCAAAGAGACCCGTCGCATGTATCCCGGATGTGTCCGGGGGGCTCGCATTTGCGTGACGATGTAGCTTCCGGCCAGTTGGATACATTGCGATACAAATACCCTGCCAAAGGCGACCATCAATCAGCTGAACCGAATTTCACGGGCTTTCCATCGGTTACGGGCGCTTTGTGCCACATTCCAGCGACCCCCCGGCCCCAATCCTACAATTCGGTACATTTGCCCTGGGAACCGGACACATCCGAGATACGTCACGCCGGCTAGATGCACCTCGCTTGCCCGGCAATCGCCGTCCAGAGCCTTCTCAATCGCTTTCAAAGGAAACGATGATGACGCTTCTTATCATTGCCTATCTAGGGGGTGCGCTGACGATCCTCAGCCCGTGCATCCTCCCCATCCTCCCCTTCGTCTTTGCGCGTGCCGGCCAGCCGTTCGTCAGAAGCACGCTGCCCATGCTCGTGGGCATGGCCGCCACTTTCGCGGTTGTCGCCACGCTCGCCGCAGTTGGCGGCAGCTGGGCTATCCGCGCCAACGAGTATGGCCGCATCTTTGCGATCGTCCTGCTTGCACTCTTCGGGCTAAGCCTTCTTGTCCCCCGCATCGCAAGCCTGCTTGCGCAGCCGAGCGTATCCTTCGGCAACAATCTTCTCAATGCCACGGGCGATCCGCGCAACGCGCCCACCGCAAGGAGCTCGCTTGTTCTCGGCATCGCGACCGGGCTGCTCTGGGCTCCCTGCGCCGGCCCGATCCTCGGCCTGGTGCTGACGGGTGCCGCGCTGCAGGGGGCCAATCTGCAAACCACATTCCTGCTGCTTGCCTATGCCGCCGGTGCTGCGACCTCGCTTGCCGTCGCCTTGCTTGTCGGTGCAAAGGTCATGACCCGCATGAAGGGGTTCATGGGTGCCAGCGAGCGCGTCCGGCAGTTTCTCGGCGCTGCGGTTCTGGCAGGCGTCGCCGTCATCGCGCTTGGCCTGGATACCGGTCTTTTGGCTCGGTTCTCCTATGCAAGCAGCACGTCCTTCGAGCAGGCGGTGCTGGACAGGTTTCAGGCAAAGCCAGCAGGGGCTGCACCGTCAGAGGTCGCCAGCAACGACGGCATCGTCACGGTCGACGCGAAGCTGCCGTTCCGCAGCGACCTTCCAGTGGAAGGCCGTGCGCCTTCGCTCGACGGAGCAGTCGAATGGCTGAACTCGGCACCGCTCACCACAGAGCAGCTCCGCGGGAAAGTGGTGCTCATCGATTTCTGGACCTATTCATGCATCAACTGCATCCGAACCACTCCCTACGTTCGCGCCTGGGCTGAAAAATACAGGGATCAGGGGCTTATCGTGATCGGCGTGCACTCCCCTGAGTTCGCCTTCGAGAAGAAGATCGACAATGTCAGGCAAGCGGTCGGCGAGTTCAAGATCGGCTATCCGGTCGCGATTGACAACGATTACCGCATCTGGCGGGCGTTCGACAACAGTTACTGGCCAGCCCACTACCTGATCGATGCCGAGGGGCAGATCCGCTACCACCACTTTGGCGAGGGAAACTACCCACAGACCGAGCAGGCTATCCAGGACCTTCTACGCGAGGCGGGCAGCAAGATGCCCGCAACCGCACCGACCATACCGGATGCAAAGGGAGTGGAAGCAGGTCCAGATCTCAGCAGCATCAGATCTGGAGAAACCTATCTCGGCTATCAGCAGGCCTCCAATTTCGCATCCCCTGAAAGGCTGCGGGCAGATGCCGCGCGCAACTATTCGATCCCCAATCTCAGCCTCAACGAATGGGGATTGTCAGGTACCTGGGTCGTCGGTCCTGAACAGGCCACGCTCGATCAACCAGGCGGCGGCATCGCCTACCGGTTCAGCGCCCGCGACCTGCATCTCGTTCTCGGCCCCGGCAGCAACGGCAAACCGATCCGCTTTCAAGTGACGATCGACGGCAAGGCGCCTGGAGCAGACCACGGTTCCGACACCGACACCGATGGGAAAGGCACGGTGACCACCACGAAGCTCTACCAGCTCGTTCGGCAGTCGAACGATGTCGCAGAACACAGCTTCGAAATCCGGTTCCTCGACCCCGGTGTGCAAGCCTACGCCTTCACATTCGGATGAGCTTTCCACCCGACACCATCGGAGGCCGTTGCCCGTGATCGAAAGGCGGCCGATAGGTTCAGGGTCAGCTGCTCCGGCGCCCTGCCCCGCCGGCCTTTAGCCGCGGGGCCGATCATTCGATTTTCTGCGGGATCACACGTGATGACCAGCGAGCGCCAGGCCAAGCCCGATGAGGATGGTGCCGCAGGTCTTCGGCACCACCGATCCCGGACCCCGTCCATCAGGCGCACAAGAGCCAGGGAGACGACGCCGACCGACGCTATGTCGGCCACGGAAAAGACGAGGTTGACGAAGAATCCCAAGAGCAGAAACTGCGCCCAGAGCGGCATGGCGGCCGCGGGGTCCACGAACTGGGGCAGAAAGGTCACGAAGAACAGCACCGTCTTCGGATTGAGAATTTCGACGACGATGCTGTCGCGCAAGCTGGTCGATCCCCGCTGGCCAGCTTCGTCGGAGTAGGCCTGGCTTGAGGACGAAGAAATACGACATGTGCCGTATTCGAGTGAGGCTTTCGTTGCGATAACCTTTTGATGGTTATAGAAATATTGCCTGGGCTTGCCGGCGGCGGCCCCGATTGGAAAACCGCCAGGACTGGTTGGCCAATTTTTTACAGCCGAGGTATTCGGTGGTGCCGAGGCCGCCGTTGCAGCACAGCATATGCAACCATTTGCAGTGACGAACTGGACCGTCAATGGTCATAGGCCAAAAATGCCCCAAACGTGGAAACTGAGGTACTCGCGCGCTTGACAAAATATCTGCGCCTGTATTTTATGCAGGCCTGCGGATTAGGCAATTCGCAATCACATGACTTTGATAGTCGCTGGGCAGTTTCGCCTCATGACGTCCCCATCCACGATGGGACAGCGTCGTGGGGTTTTTTGTTTTTAGGTTTCGCATGGACGATGCACTGAAGATCGGTATTCTGTTCTCGACCTCAGGACCCTATGCTTCCATGGGTCGTGATGCGCGCGACGGCGCGGAATTTGCGCTGGCGGAATTCGCTGAGGCAAGCGGGCGCACGATCGAGCCCGTCTTCTTCGATCCGCATGCGGATCTTTCGGCCTATCTCGAAGGCGCGCGCCACCTGTTGCGCTCGGGATGTCGCCATATCGTCGGGACGATCACGTCGGCTGCCCGCAAGGAGGTCATTCCGCTCGTTGAAAAACATGACGGTTTGCTCTGGTACATGTGTCCATATGAAGGATTCGAGGCCAATGAGAATGTCATCTATGTCGGCGGTTGCCCGAACCAGCATCTCATTCCGCTCTTCGACCATCTGATTCCCCGCTTCGGCGCCCGGCCCTATCTGGTGGGCGCCAATTATGTCTGGGGCTGGGAAATGAACCGGCTCGCGCGCGAACTCGTCAACAATGCGGGCGGCGAGGTACTCGGGGAGCGCTATCTGCCGCTCGAAGAGACGGCTGTCGATCGTATCGTCACCGATATCGAACAGCGACGTCCGAGTTTCATTCTGAACAATCTGATCGGCCCTTCGAGCTACGCCTTCCTGGGAGCGGTCAAGAAGCTTGGCGAGCGTGACCCCGCCTTCCGCGCCGACAACTGCCCTGTGGTCAGCTGCGACCTTATGGAATGCGAGCTCGACGATATCGCCGCTGGCGCGGCTCTCGGGCAGCTATGCGCCGCCTCTTACTTCGACAATCTCGACACGCCTGACAACCATGCTTTCAAGGCCCGCGTTGCTTCCCGTTTTGGCAGCGACCGGCGGGTATCCAGCGTTTTCGCCGGTGCCTACACGGCCGCGAAGCTTTGCGCCGATGCCATCGTTGCCGCCGCCGACGACGATCCCGTTGCGGTGCGTCAGTCGCTTTATAGTTCCGAGTGGCCGACGCTGTTTGGTCCCTTGTCGATCGATCGCGAAACCAATCACGCGGCGTTGCCGTTCCATCTCGGCCGGATCAATTCCGAAAACGGCTTCGATGTCGTCACCTCCCGTCCTCCGCTTGCCGCGGATCCCTATCTGACCGGGCGCAACAAGCCGGCTTCGCCGAGACTGCGGGTCGTGTCATGAGAGAGACCCCGAATTTTACCGGCTGGGACGCAACGGTCATCCACCGCGAGGACGGCAACACAGAAAAACTGATCCGCCAGCTTCGCCTTCTCGGCGTGCGCGCAAGGCTGCAGTGGGCGCCGCTTTCCGCCGCGGGCCTGCCCGACCTTGTGATCGTCGATGCCGATCAGGGCTTCGATGATCTTCTGCCTTGGCGTGACGCGCTACCGGCCTGTCCGGTCGTCGCCATGCTCGGCTCCGAAGCGCCGGGGCGCATCGCCTGGGCACTGGATCAGGGCGCGGGCGCGATCATTGCCAAGCCGATCGCCGCCTCCGCTGTCTATCCCGCTCTCGTCATGGCGGTCTCGATCCATCAGGAACGAAAGACCGTTGCTGAGCGATTGATGTTTCTGGAAGAGCGCGTACGACTTCGCCCGCTCGTCCACGCGGCCGTGGAGAGGCTGATGAATGTTCACAGCGTCAGCGAGGAGCGCGCCTACACGATCCTTCGCGATTGCGCCATGCGTCGCCGTCTGCCGATGGAGCAGCTTGCTGCGTTCATTCTCGGAGGGGCCGAGCCCCTGCCGGAGGCCGGCTGATGCGCGTGCTGAAAACCATGCTGCGCCAGCCTGCGGCCCTGTTGGGGCTTTCGGTCGTGATCCTCGTCATCGTTCTGGCAATCGCCGCACCGTGGATCGCCCCCTTCAATCCCGATGAGCAGATGTTCGATGGGCTTTCGCTTGAAGGAGCGCCGCTGCCACCGGGCGGCGAGTTCCTGCTGGGTACAGATACGCTCGGCCGCGATCTCCTCTCCCGCCTGCTCTTCGGGGCGAGAACATCGCTGGTCATTGGCCTGGTGGCAAACGGCATCGCCGTTACGATCGGCCTGTTCATCGGGATCGTGGCCGGTTACATGCGCGGTATCGCCAGCAGCGTGCTGATGCGCTTCACGGATCTGATGATGGCGTTTCCGGCACTTTTGCTCGCGATCGTCCTTGCCGCACTGTTGAAGCCCAGCCTTTGGATCGTGGCCATGGTGATCGCGCTCGTCAACTGGGTGCAGGTCGCCCGTATCGTTTACACCGAAACCCGTGGTCTCTCGGAGCGCGATTTCATCATGGCCGAACGCTCTTTGGGCGCCGGGCATCTGCGCGTGCTCTTCCTGCACATCCTGCCGCATCTGATCCCGACCGCGATCGTCTGGGGTACGCTCGGCATCGCGACGACAGTTCTTCTGGAGGCCACGCTCTCCTTTCTCGGCATAGGCGTCCAACCGCCACAGCCGTCCTGGGGCAATATCATCTTCGAAAGCCAGAGCTACTTTCAGGCAGCTCCATGGCTTGTCTTCTTCCCGGGCGCCATTATCCTGCTGACGGCCTTGTCGTTCAATCTGGTCGGCGATGCGCTGCGCGACCTCCTCGATCCGACGCAGCGAGGACGAGGCTGATGTTTCTCGTTCTCCGCCGCGTCGTTCAGGCTGCCCTCATCCTCCTCGGGGTTGCGGCCATTACTTTCGTGCTGCTCTATGCGCTGCCCGCCGATCCGGCCCGCATGATTGCCGGGCGCAGCGCCACGGCGCAGACGGTCGCCAATATCCGCCACGAACTCGGCCTCGACCAGCCGCTTCTGGTGCAGTTCTGGACATATCTGCACAATCTGCTGTCCGGCAATCTCGGCCGGTCCTATGCGCAGAAGACCGAGGTCTGGACGCTGATCGTCGCGCGCCTCCCAGCAACCCTCACACTGATGCTCGCCGGCATCCTCGTCGAGGTGCTGCTTGGCCTAACGCTCGGCACGATTGCTGCCGTGCGCCGCGGCGGCCTTATGGATCGCGTCGTCATGATGGCGTCCTTTGTGGGCGTCTCCGCCCCGCAATTCGTCGTTGCGCTCCTTCTGCTTTATGTCTTCGCCGTGACGCTCGGCTGGTTTCCGATGAGCGGTTACGGCACCCTTGCCCATGTCGTGCTGCCAGCAACCACCCTCGGCGTCCTTGGCGCCGGCTGGTATGCACGCATGGTGCGATCAGCGATGATCGATGTCCTCAATCAGGACTATGTCCGCACCGCCCGCGCCAAGGGCCTCTCCTCCAGACGCATCATATTCCGGCATGCCCTGCCCAACGCCATCCTGCCCATCATCGCCATGATCGGCATCGATATCGGCCAGTTCATGGGCGGCGTTGTCGTCGTCGAGGCCGTCTACGGCTGGCCTGGCATCGGTCAGCTTGCCTGGCAGGCGATCCAGCAAGTCGACATCCCGATCATCATGGGCGTCACGCTGGTGTCGGCACTTGCCATCGTCATCGGCAACCTGCTTGCAGACCTCATCGCACCGCTTATCGATCCGCGCATCCGCACACATTGACAGCAACCAAAGAAGGGGAACCTAGAATGTTCAAACGCTGGCTCCAACACACAACCATGGCAACGATGGTGGCGCTTGCGCCGCTATCGGTCATGGCGCAGGAAACGCCGAAGCAGGGCGGCGACATCGTCGTCACCTACAAGGACGATATCACCACGCTAGACCCGGCCATCGGCTACGACTGGGTCAACTGGTCGATGATCAAGAGCCTCTATTCGCGCCTGATGGACTACACGCCGGGCACGCCGGATCTTGTGCCGTCGCTCGCCGAGAGCTTCACCGTTTCGCCGGATGGCCTCACCTATACCTTCAAGCTCCGCAAGGGCGTAAAGTTTTCGCACGGCCGCGAAATTGTCGCCTCCGACGTCAAGTATTCGATCGAGCGCGCCGTCGATCCGAAAACGCAAGGTCCCGGCGCCGGCTTCTTCGGTGCCATCAAAGGCTTCGAAGATGTAACCGGCGGCAAGACAACATCTCTTGCCGGCATCGAGATGCCTGATGCTTCGACCGTCGTCTTCAACCTTTCCCGTCCGGACGCCACCTTCCTCCACGTTCTCGCCATCAACTTCGCCTCCGTCGTGCCGAAGGAAGCCGTCGAGGCAGCCGGCGGCGACTTTGGCAAGAAGCCCATCGGCTCCGGCCCGTTCATCCTGAAGGACTGGACAATCGGCCAGCAGCTCGTTTTCGAGCGCAACAAGGACTACTTCGTAAAGGACGTTCCGCACATCGACAGCTTCAAGGTCGAAGTCGGCCAGGAACCGCTTGTCGCTCTGCTTCGTCTGCAGAAGGGTGAAGTCGACATTGCCGGCGACGGCATTCCGCCGGCGAAGTTCCTCGAGATCAAGAACTCGGCCGATGGTGCGAAGATGATCGTCGATGGCGCGCAGTTGCACACCGGCTACATCACGCTCAACACCAAGATCAAGCCGTTCGACAACGTCAAGGTTCGCCAGGCGATGAACATGGCGATCAACAAGGATCGCGTCACCCGCATCCTGAACGGTCGCGCGACCCCTGCAAACCAACCGCTGCCGCCGCTGATGCCGGGCTACGACACGTCCTTTACCGGCTATGCCTATGATGTCGCCAAGGCCAAAGCCCTGCTTGCTGAAGCCGGTTATGCCGACGGTTTCGAGACCGTGCTCTATTCGACCAACACCGATCCGCAGCCGCGCATCGCCCAGGCGATCCAGCAGGATCTCGCGGCAATCGGCGTCAAGGCTGAAATCCGCGCGCTGGCGCAGGCAAATGTCATCGCCGCCGGCGGTACCGACGGCGAAGCGCCGATGATCTGGTCGGGCGGCATGGCCTGGATCGCCGATTTCCCGGATCCGTCCAACTTCTACGGTCCGATCCTCGGATGCTCGGGTGCGGTCGCGGGGGGCTGGAACTGGTCGTGGTATTGCAACGCCGATCTCGATAAGCGTGCCGTTGCCGCCGACTCCATGTCCGATCCGGCAAAAGCCGCAGAACGCACCGTCGCATGGGGCAAGGTCTTCACCGACATCATGGCCGATGCACCATGGGTTCCCGTGATCAACGAACGCCGCGTCGTGGCCAAGTCGCTGCGCATGGGCGGTTCCGACAACATCTACATCGATCCGACGCGCGTCATCAATTACGACGCGATCTACGTCAACCAATAAGCTCGACAGTAGCGAAGCCTTCCCGGCCAGTCCGGGAAGGCGAGAAAAGTCCAGGGAGATTTCCACATGTGCGTTGCCTGCACCCATACCATTCACCGCGCCCAGCACAATTTCGGCTGGAACAAGGATTTTGCCCCGGCCGTCGTTGCGAAGCCCGGAGAGACGATCCGTTTCGAATGCCTTGACTCGTCCGGCGGCCAGCTCGGGCGCGACGCGACGCTTGAAACGCTGAACAATCTCGATTTCGGCAAGATCAACCCGGTCTCCGGCCCGGTCTATGTCGAGGGGGCACAGCCGGGCGACGCGCTGAAGGTCACGATCCGCCGCTTCGAGCCATCGGGCCACGGCTGGACGGCCAATATTCCGGGCTTCGGCCTGCTTGCAGACCAGTTCAAGGATCCGGCGCTGCACGTCTGGTCGTACGATCCAAACAGTATGGCCCCTGCCCTCTACGGCCCGGGCGGCCGCGTGCCGCTGAAGCCCTTCGCCGGCACGATCGGTGTCGCACCCGCCGAGCCGGGCACCCATTCCGTGGTTCCCCCGCGCCGCGTCGGCGGCAACATGGATATCCGCGACCTGACATCAGGCGTGACGCTCTACCTCCCTGTCGAAGTCGAAGGTGCGCTCTTCTCGATCGGCGACACCCATGCCGCCCAGGGCGACGGGGAGGTTTGCGGCACGGCGATCGAAAGCCAGATGAACGTCGAGGCGACGATCGAGCTCGTCAAGGATGCCCGCCTGCAGACCCCGCGCTTCACGACAACCGAGCCCGTCACCCGCCACCTCGACGGCGCCGGCTATGAAGTCACGACGGGCATCGGCCCCGACCTTATGACCGGCGCCCGCGAAAGCCTGATGCGCATGATCGACCTACTTGGCGCCGAGCATGGCATGAGCGCAGTCGATGCGTATCTGCTCTGTTCGGTCTGCGGCGATCTCAGGATCAGCGAAATCGTCGATCAGCCGAACTGGGTGGTATCCTTCTACTTCCCGAGGATCGTATTCGCGTGACATTGTCTTCCGTCGCAACGCCAGTTCTTTCCATCGGCGACCTCAACGTCGACGCCTTGACGCCCGAGGGCCTCAAGCCGGTCCTGCGAGACGTGGGCTTCGCGCTGGCCAGCGGCGAGACGCTCTGCATTGCCGGGGAATCGGGCTCTGGAAAATCGGTGACCTCGCTCGCAATCATGGGCCTGCTGCCGAAGGCGTCATTGCGCGTCACCTCGGGCAACATTCTGCTTGGAGAACGCGATCTCCTGCAGCTTTCCAACCGTCAGATGCGCAGCGTACGCGGCGGCGATGTCGCAATGGTGTTTCAGGAGCCGATGACCTCGCTCAATCCTGTGATGTCGATCGGCGCACAGCTGACCGAGGCGATCCGCGAGCATCAGGGCGGCGAGAATGCCGACGCAGTCGCACTTCGGATGCTTGATGCAGTACAGATCACCGATCCCGCGGGCCGCCTCAAGCAGTTTCCGCACGAGCTTTCCGGCGGCATGCGCCAACGCGTGATGATTGCCATGGCATTGTCCTGCCGCCCGAAGGTGCTGATCGCCGACGAACCGACGACGGCACTCGACGTGACGGTTCAGGCACAGATCCTCAAGCTCATGCGTGAGTTGAAGGCGGAATTCGGGACCTCGATCATCCTCATCACGCATGACATGGGCGTGGTCGCCGAAATGGCCGACCGCGTGCTGATCATGCAGAGCGGCCGGATCATCGAAGAGGGACCCTCGCTCGAAATCTTCAATCGACCGCGAGAGAGCTATACCAGGCAATTGCTGGCAGCGGTTCCGAGACTGGGGGCGTTCGCGGGAACCGATGGTCCACCTCGCGTCACGCCAGGTGAGGCTAAGGCTCAAAAGCCGGGCCTTGTACCCGTTATGAACGTGCGCGACCTCAACGTCAGCTACGGCGCCCGGGCAAGCCGCTTCTTCAAGGGCAACCCGCCGGTTCATGCAGTCAGCGATGTCTCCTTCGAGATCAAACCCGGCCAGACCCTGGGTCTTGTCGGCGAAAGCGGATCGGGCAAATCGACGACCGGCAAGGCCGTGCTGGGCCTGATCCCATTTGCCGGCAGCGTTCTTATCGACGGGCAGGATATCGGCGGGCTCAGCCAGCGGGAGATGCGTCCGGTCCGCCGCTCTGCGCAGATGATCTTCCAGGACCCCTATGCATCCCYCGACAGCCGAATGGCGGTTGGTGCGGCGATTGGCGAACCGATGGTGATACATGGCATCGGGAGCAAGAGCGAACGGCAGGATCGCGTTGCCGAGCTGCTGCGTCGTGTCGGGCTGACACCGGACGCGGCAAGCCGCTACCCGCACGAGTTTTCGGGAGGCCAGCGCCAGCGCATCTGCATCGCACGGGCACTGGCCGTCGAGCCGAAGCTGATCGTTGCGGATGAAAGCGTCGCCGCTCTCGATGTCTCCGTGCGGGCCCGTGTTCTTGATCTCATGCTCGAGCTGCAGGAAACCATGGGCATCGCCTATCTCTTCATCTCGCATGACATGGCCGTTGTCGAACGCATGTCACACCACGTCGCAGTGATGCGCGGGGGCCGGATCATGGAGACGGGAACACGCCGGGAGATCTTTGAGAACCCGACCAGCGACTATACAAGGGCGCTGATCGCCGCAGTGCCGGTTCCCGATCCTGCTGCCCAGCGGGAACGGGTACATCGCATCGCCTGAGGGTGCGGAGCACCCGGCGCGCCTCCTTGTTCCAAATTGCACCAAGCAAATCCAGGCCTGCGCATCGGACACCAGCAAATTTCGCTGCCTGCGTGGATCAGCGGGACCCTGCCGCCATGATCATATCTGCGGCCTTCTCCGCGATCATGATGACCGGCGAATTGGTGTTACCGGAGACGATCGTCGGCATGATGGACGCATCGACGACGCGCAATCCAGCCAGACCGTGCACTCGCAGTGCCGCATCGACGACCGCGTGATTGTCGCTACCCATCTTACAGGTTCCGACAGGATGGAAGATCGTGGTCGCGATGTCACCGGCGCGGCCGATCAGCTCCTCGTCGCTCTGGAACGCCGTACCCGGCAACATTTCCTGCGGGTTGAATTTCGAGATCGCTTCGGTCTGCATCAGACTACGGGCATGGCGAATGGACTTTGCGGCGAGGATTCGATCCCCCGCCGTCGAGAGGTAGTTTGGCCTGATCTCGGGGGCTGCGGACAGGTCCGGACCCGTAACGTGGACCGTGCCCCTGCTTTCCGGCCGCAGGTTGCAGACGGAGACGGTGACCGCCGGATAGCGGTGAAGCGGTTCGCCCAGCTTGTCGGTGCTGAGTGGTTGCACATGATATTCGAGATCGGCCGTGGCAACCGCCGGATCGCTTTTTGCAAAGATGCCGAGCTGGCTCGGTGCCATCGAGAGCGGGCCTGAGCGGTGCAGTGCGTATTCAAGGCCCATGCCGGCGCGCGCAAAGAGATTGTGGTAAAGCTGGTTCAGCGTCTTTGCGCCCTCGAT
Organism: Rhizobium sp. 05L419; assembly: GCF_056397845.1. NCBI lineage: Bacteria > Pseudomonadati > Pseudomonadota > Alphaproteobacteria > Hyphomicrobiales > Rhizobiaceae > Rhizobium > Rhizobium sp. 05L419. Next base: position 42,177 of record NZ_JBFTOF010000018.1, on the reverse strand, counting down.
ACGGAAGACGGTGCGGATCTGCAGGTGGTCCTGCAGGTTCTCGCCAACCCCCCGAAGTTCATGGACGACATCGATGCCAGCGGCCGACAGAAGGTCGTGCCGCCCGATACCCGAGAGTTCGAGAACCTTCGGCGAATTGATCGCGCCGGCCGAGAGGATGACCTCGCGGCCTGCATGGGCAACATGCGGCTGGCCGTTCAGTCGAAAGTGGACGCCGGTTGCGCGTCGTCCCTCAAATTGCAGCCGTTCCGTTTCCGCACCGGTCAGGACGCGCAGGTTGGATCGCTTCATTGCAGGGCGCAGGAACGCCTTGGTGGTGTTCCAGCGCACGCCGCCGCGCTGATTGACTTCGAAGTAGCCCGATCCCTCGTTGTCGCCGTCGTTGAAATCGTCTGTCTTGGGAATGCCGAGCTCTTCGGCTGCATCGCGAAACGCATCGAGGACCGGCCAGGAGAGCCGCTGCCGTTCCACTCGCCACTCGCCGCCTGCTCCGTGCATGCCGGACTTGCCGCGATAATTGTCCTCGGATTTGATGAAGTAGGGCAGCACCTCGTCCCAACCCCAGCCTCGGTTGCCCGCCTGCCGCCATCCGTCATAATCGGCAGCCTGCCCGCGCATGTAGATCATTCCGTTGATCGAGGAGCAGCCCCCGAGGACCTTTCCGCGCGGATAGGGAAGCGAACGGCCATTGAGCCCCGCCTCGGCGGCCGTCTTCATCATCCAGTCGGTGCGCGGATTGCCCATGCAGAAAAGATACCCGATGGGAATATGCACCCAATGATATCGGTCGCTGCCGCCTGCCTCGAGCAGCAGGACGCGGCTTGCCGGGTCCGCCGACAGCCGGTTGGCAAGCACGCACCCGGCCGACCCGGCTCCCACGATGATGAAATCGTAGGAACCGAAGTCGATAGCCGATTGATCTACAGTTCTGTTCACGCCGCTACTCCCGCCGCCTGCGTCTGCGCCGATGCCAGGCGCCGCCAGATTGGTGCCATGGCTTCGGCGACGTCGCGGTAAAGAGCATAGCGCCGCGCATAGTGGCCTTCCATGATCGCGTTCGGGGCATAGTGACGCTCCATCCGGACCATCGATGCAGCACCTTCGGCAAAATCCGCGAAGACGCCGGCGCCGGTTCCGGCCGTGATCGCCGCCCCGAGCGCGCCCGTTTCGCGCGAGCGCGCGATCGAAACCGGCACACCCAGAACGTCGGCAAAGATCTGCGGCCAGATCAGGCTTCGAGACCCTCCGCCCGACAGCACGGCTTCGTTGAAGACGGCCCCCGCTTGGCGTATCGTCTCAATGTGCTGACGATGGCCGAAGGCCACGCCTTCGAAGACCGCCCGCACCAGATGGCCCTTGGTATGCCAGCCGGCGACACCGTAGAAGCCGGCGCGCGCATTGCCGTCCTGCTGCGCGCCGTAAAGGAAGGGATGGTAGAGCGGATCGTCGGCCGCCGGCTCGATTGCCGCGACAAGATCTCCGCAGACGTCGAAGGGAGAGCGCCCGTCCGGCGCCTCAGGGAGGAGTTCGCGCACCAGCCATTCCAGGTTCGCAGCCGAGGTGGCGCTCGACTCGATCGCCATATAGCGCTCGCGGTCGAAGGTGGATGACATGAAGACCGGCCCAGCCAGCTGAGGCGCATCGATGATCACCTGATTGATGCTCCAGGTCCCGGCGATGATCGATGCCGCACCGGTCCGGGTCACCCCTGACCCGACAGCCGAGGCGACCACGTCGAACAGGCCACCGACCACTGGCGTACCGATCGCAAGTCCTGTCTGTGCTGCCGCGTCCTCGGTCACACGTCCGGCAATGTCGCAGCTTTCGATCAGGCGCGGCAATAGCGCGAGGCACTCGCCAAGACCATAGGCTTCCATCAGCTCGCGGTCGTAGCGCCGGTTGGCGACGTCCAGCAAGCCGCAGCCTGTCATGTCGGAAACGTCGCTGACGCTGACGCCGGTCAGGCGGTTGACGATGAAATCCTTGCAGAGGAAGACAGTGCCGATCTTGGCAAAGGTGTCCGGCCGATGACGTTTCAACCAGGCGAGCAATGTCGGCGTCTGCGATGGCCAGGGCCTTTGCTGCCCGATCGGGTAAGTGCGGTCGCCGACGCCCTGTGCCTGCCATTCCTCGACCAGCCCGGCCGCGCGTGTATCCAGCGACTGGATCGCCAGCAGCGGACGGCCGTCACGGTCAAGTGCGTACAGGCCGTTCCCGTGGCCGGCGCAGCCGACCGCAATGATCTCCTCGGCCTGGATGCCGGCCTGTTCGATACAGGTACGGATGACCCGGCGGGCATTCGTCCAGAGTTCGTCCAGGCCCCGCTCGACATGCCCGGGGCACGGCATGCGGCTATGTCCCTCCTCCGCCGCCGCGGCGATCTCGTTGCCGTCCCGATCAAAGATAACTGCCTTGATGACCGTGTTTCCGGCGTCGAGGCCCAATAGATATTCTGACATGCAGAACCCCTCCCAAGGTTCAGACCTTGATTCTTAGAGCATTTCCGCTTTTCTCCGAATCGCGAAAGCGCTCTAGCCTATTGTTTTCACGCAATTCCGACCGCTGGAATTGCTCTAGCCACGCTGATAGAGCTCGAAAGCGTCCTCCCCGCTCGCATCCCCATGCACGATCGCCATCAACCCGCGCACCACAGCACTTGGATTGGCGTGCTGATAGATGTTACGCCCGTAGACCATGCCAACGGCGCCCTGTCGCATCAAGGCTGCAGATTTGTCGAAGACGGCGCGAAGATCTTCCTTGCCGCCGCCGCGCACCAGTACCGGGCAACGCGCCGCTTCCACGACCCTGTGGAAATCCTCCGCATTGGTCGTCGGGTCGGCCTTGACGATATCGGCCCCCATCTCGCGGGCAAGCCGTGTCAGCGTGACGATCTTGTCGGCATCGCCATCGACCATATAGCCGCCCTTTTCCGTCACCGGCTGCATCACCAGGGGTTCGATCATGAGCGGCATGCCGTACTTGTCGCAGTCTGCCCGCACCCGCGAAATGTTCTGCACGCATTGGCGAAACAGGTCCGGCTCGTCGGGTAGCATGAAGAGATTGACCACGACGCAGGCTGCATCCATTTCGATGGCGCCGATCAGCGGCTCGGCCTCGTTCTGCAGCACCGCCCACATGTCGCGGTGACGGATGCGGTTGTAGGGATTGCCCATGTCGATACGCATCACCAGCGCCGGCTTGTCCTTGCCGGGCACATCCTGCAGCAGGTCCGCCTGGCCATAATTCATCTGGATTGCATCGGGGGCGGCATCTACAAGCGCCTTGACGACCGATGGCATGTCTTCGAGGCCATTGAGGAAGGACGGTTCGTTGCAGACCCCGTGATCGATCGCCACATCCAGGCAACGACCGCCACTAAACAGCCGGTTCATCCGGACTTTGCTGTTGTTTCGCATTTCATGCTCCTATGTTCGTTCCTTGCGGAAAGTGTGGTTTCGTCGACGCCATGGCGTTCGCGCAAAAGGGTGAGAAAACGACCGCGTTCCGCGGTGCGCTGGGCAGGCGTCCATCCCTTCTCCGCCGCGAGGAGGTCCAGCACCGCCTCCATCATCTGCAACGAGAGATTGCCGGAGATGGCAAGCGTGGTACGCCTCAAAAGCACATCGTCAAGGCGCTCGACGGCTTCGTTGCGGATCAGAAAAAGCAGTTCGCGTTGCGAATATCCGGGTTGCGGCAGCATTGCGTCGGGCTCCGCCGAGATAAAGAGCGCGATTGCCTCTGCCTCGGTGCCGTAACGCGCAAAAAGCTCCGCCATGCGCGCACCCGAAAGCCCTCTTTCGGCAGCGACCTCAGCAATCCAGGCCGCACGGTCCAGGGGAAATCGCCGGCCGCCGCCGATCGGCCGGTCGACTGTCGTAACGCAGCGCTGCCTGCCCAGCCGTTCCAGGGTGAGATCGGCTGCGAGCTCGCCGAACGAGCGAAAGGTCGTCCACTTGCCGCCGATCATGCACAGCACCGCCGGTCCGCCATCCGTTGCCTCGACAACAGTGCAGAAGTGGTCGCGCGGAATGCGCCCGGTAAAGCTGTCGGTGCTCGTCGGCAGCGGACGGACACCCGAGAACTGAAAGCTGACGTCCTCGGGCCGAACGGTGACGTCGGGAAGCACGAATGAGAGTGATTGCAGGATGTAGTCCCGCTCGTCTGTTTCGCAGCGTACCGTCTCCGGATCGTCGACACGAATATCCGTCGAACCGACCAGCACCTTGCCCAGATAGGGGAACAGAATGCAGATCCGCCCATCCTCGTTCTCGTAGTAGATCATGTGGTCTGCCAGAGCCTCGTAGAGAGCGGCATTCTCGATAATCAGATGAGAACCCTTGGTACCGCCCATCAGGGGCGCCGGCCGCGCTTGCGGCGCAAACAATGCACCATTGGTGATGTCGATCCATCCACCCGTCGCGTTGATGACGAGCGCAGGTTCGATTGTGGCCGAGCCCCCACCGATGTGGTCGTGGACGACAAACTGCCCTCCGCCGGTTGAACGGATATCGGCATAGTTCAACGCCCGCGCCTTCGACCCCGCCGCGATGCCGTCATCCAGAAGCTCGATGCCAAGGCGTTCCGGATGGCTGACCCATGCATCATGGTAGGTTGCCGAACTTTTGATATCCGGATTGAGCGCCGGCCACTTGGCAAGCGTCGCCCTCCGGCCGCGAAATTCGTGACGTGGCATCATGGCACGCTTGCGCGTCAGGAAATCATAGATGCTCAGCCCGACTTTGATCGCCAGGGCGCCCCGACGGCTCGGCCGGCGGCTCAGCCCGAAAAAACGAACAAGGCCGTTGCCCAGACCGGAAAAGATATCGAAGACCGGGACGGTCGTGGGAAGCGGTGCGACGTAGTGCGGCGCGTTGCGCAGAAGCCGGTCTCGCTCGGCGAGCGATTCCTGCACCAGCGCGAATTCGCCGTTTTCCAGGTAGCGCAAGCCGCCATGTACCATGCGCGAAAGCGCGGCACTGGCGCCGGAGCAATAGTCGGACTTCTCGACAAGAAGCACGCTGAGCCCCTGCAATGCCAGCTCCCGGAAGACGCTGATACCGTTGATGCCGCCACCGATAACGCACACGTCCACCTTCGGGCCTTGGCGAAGCCCGTCCAATGTCTCTTCACGATTCATGATGCAATCCGTTACCTGTCCATAGCAGTCAGCTTCGCCGAAATAGCGGCATTGACGGCCAGATGATCGTCCGCATCGAGCCGGATCGCGCCGGCTCGGGCATTGTCCAATGCCTGCGCAGGATTGCGCGCACCGCAAAGAGCGAAGGTGATGCCGGGCTGCGCAAGCGTCCAGGCGATGACTGTCTGCGCGATGCTGGCGGCATGCTTTTCTGCAACCGGCCTGATAGCGTCGGAAAAAGCCGTTGCCTTCTCGCGATTGGCCACGGAGAACCGGGGGTTTTCCCGCCGCTGGTCGTCGCCGGCAAAGACCCGGTCCGGGCCAATCGCTCCCGACAGCAGGCCGAGTGCGAGGGAGGAATAGCTTAGCGTCGAAATACCGCTTTTGGTCGTCAGCGGCAAAAGATCGGCCTCGATCTCATGGTCGATCATGCTGAAGCGTTCCTGGATGGCATCGAGACCGCCAACCGAAATATAGGCCTGGAGGTCAGCGAGGCTGACATTGCTGGCACCGATCGCACGGATCTTCCCGGACGCCTTCAGGTCTTCCAGCGCCCGCATCGTTTCCTCGACCGGGGTCGTGGGATCCTGCCAGTGAGTAATATAGAGATCGATGTAGTCTGTGCCGAGGCGCCGCAGGCTCTCTTCGATCTCGTGGAAGATGGCATCGCGGCCGAGATACCGGTGAACCGGCTTGTTGTCCTGATCGAAGAAATGCCGGCCCTTGTGGGTATGCCATACGAGACCGCACTTGGTGGCGATGACAGCCTTGTCACGACGTCCGGAGAGCGCCTTGCCGACGATCTCCTCGGAGCGTCCGAGCCCGTAGGCCGGGGCGGTGTCGATCAGCGTCACGCCGGCGTCGAGCGAAGCCTGGATTGCGGCGACCGATTGCGCCTCGTCCGTCCCGCCCCACATCCAGCCGCCGATGGCCCAGGTTCCGAGCCCGACCGCAGAGGCGGTGACGCCTGAGTTGCCGATGCCGCGCATCAACTGTTGCCCGCTCATTCCCGATATCCCTTGTCGTTTGCCAGCGCGAGAACCCGTGCGCCGGTTGCTTCATCCGTAACCAGCGTATCGAGGTGATGACCGCGCATCACACTCAGGATAGGTCCAGCTTTGTTTGGCCCGCTCGCCACACCGATTTTCGTCGGGATCGACGCGAACTCTTGAAGGGTCAGCGAGACCAAAGAGCGATTGAGGCTGTAGTCGCAAACCTGGCCGTGCTCATCGAGCAGATGGGCGAGAAGTTCGCACGAGGCGCCGGAGCGCTCGATTGCCACACGATCCGTGCTCGACGACGGGTGCAGGTCGTAATAGCTGGAGTCGTCCGACAGGATGGAGCCGATGCCGACGACGGCAATCTTGGCCTCACGCCCCCGCTTGAAGACGTCTTCGACCGAGCGCATGTTGATCAGCATTGCGCGTTCGGCCGCGCTGTCGGCAAAGAGCGGGGCGTGGATCTGGAACGAGCGTCCGCCGAGCCGTTCGGCCATCATCGTCGAGACGTGGTTCACATCGGTATAGTGCTTGCCCTGGACGCACCCCGTTGCCGGGATGACCTCGACGTCGAAGCGCCGTGGCGCCTGAAGGCCGGCGACGACGGCGCTGACGCCCTTGCCGCCCGTAATACAGATGGTGTCGCCATCTGCAATCTCCTCGAGGAGCAGGCGCGCGGCGGCCTCGCCGACGGATTGCAATGCAGTCTGCGGGTTGTCGGACACAGTGGGCACGACAATGGCGCGGCTGATGCCGCCGAGCGCAAGAAGCTGCTCCTCCATGTCCACCAGTGGCTCGACGGGAGACTTGATCTTGATCTCCACAAGGCCCAGCTGGCGGCCACGCTTGATCAATCTGTTCACGGTCGCGTGCGAGATGCCGAGCTGATCGGCGATCTGTGATTGCGTCAGCCCTTCCAGGAAATGCAGGACCAGGGCTTGGTGCATCTGGCGCGCGATGACGATTTCCTCGCGCGGCGCGGATAGGGATTTTGGTCTGACAATCGGCATGTCAAGCAGCCTTCCGCTTGTGGAGGAAATGGTCGATCGAAACGGCGGCAAGAAGAATGCAGCCCTTGATCATATCCTGCCAATAGACCGAGACATCAAGCAGGATCAGTGAGCTGGTAACCACCGAAAGCAGTGCCATACCGAGGATGGCGCCAAGGATCGTACCCGAACCGCCGCTCAGCGATGCGCCGCCGATGACCGCCGCCGCAATGATGTTCAGCTCCATGCCGACACCGAAAGTGGGGGTCGCTGCGCCGAAGCGCGACATGTAGATGACGCCGGCAACGCCCGACAGCGTGGTGCAGAGGACGGTGACCCAGAATTTCACCTGGTTCGTCTTGATCCCGGAATAGAGTGCCGCCTTCTCGTTGCTGCCCGTATAGAAGACCTTGCGGAAGGCCGTTGCACGGCGCAGCAGGAAGTCGAAGACCACCACCACACCGACGAAGATCAGGATCACATAGGGAATTCCATAGAGAGTGCCTTGTCCCACCGCCTTGAAGGCCGGCGGCAGTGTGAACAGCGAGAGCGGCGTTCCCTTCGTGATGATCAGGCAGACACCGCGCACGATGACCATCGCGGCAAGCGAGGTGATAAAGTGGTTGAGCCCGATGACCGTGACGAAGAAGCCCATGACGCAACCGATCAATGCGCTCGCGAGAATGCCAATCAACGAGGCGCTCCATGGGTCGAGCCCCAACAGGAACAGCGATCCGGACAATACCATCGAGAAGCATACAACCGATCCCACCGACAGGTCGATGCCTCCGACGATCAAAAGGATGGTCATGCCGACGACAACGATCCCCTCGACAGAGAAGGACATCAGCATCGCCCTGAAATTGCCGAGCGTCAGGAAATGCGGCGAGGCAAAGCTCATCAGGATGCAGAGCGCAAGTATGATCGCGATCAGACCTGCTTCCCGCATCGTCCCCAGTCTTTTCCAGGAAGGAGCGCGCTCCTTCGTCATCGCCAACGCATGATCTGTCATTGCCCTGTCTCCGGTCCCTGCTTTTTCTTCAGACGGCATGCTCTGATGCCTTCGATGCGTTGTGCTGTCGTGCGCCAATGCCGGATGCGAGCCTCATGATGGCTTCCTCGGTCATCGCATCGCCTTCGACTTCGCCGGCAACCTTGCCTTCGCGGATGACGATCGCCCGGTCACAGAGACCGAGAAGCTCGGGAAGTTCGGAGGAGATGACAACGATGCCGATGCCGGACCGCGCAAGGTCGCGCAACAGGCGGTGAATTTCCGATTTTGCGCCGACGTCGATGCCCCGCGTCGGCTCGTCCATGAGGATGACCTTCGGATCGACCGCCAGTTGCTTGGCAATGGCGACCTTCTGCTGGTTGCCGCCCGAGAGCGACGAGACGGGCATGTCGATGCCGCCCATGCGAACACCAAGACGGCGCGCCAGCTCGCTTGCCCGCTCTGCCTCAGCCTTGGCATTCAACAGCCCGAACCGACCGGTCAGCTTCTTGAGATCGAGAACCGCGATATTCTGGGCGATCGACAGGTCGAGAAAGACGCCGGAACCCTTGCGGTCCTCGGACAGGTAAACCACGCCGGCCCGCACCGCCTCAGCATAGGACGAGACGCGAAGCGCGTTGCCCTTCAGCAGGACTTCACCTTCGGTGGCATGACGCAACCCACAGATGCCTTCGGCGATTTCCGTGCGACCTGAGCCGATCAGGCCGCCGATCCCGAGAATTTCGCCCTTGCGGAGTTCAAAGCTGACGCCCTGGAAACGTGCACCGTCGCCGAGATCGCGAACGGAGAGAATGGCTTCGCTCGCACGCTCGGCTGCCGGTTGTTTCTCGGGATAAAGCTGGGTGATTTCGCGGCCGACCATGCGGCGCACAACGTCGTCGGGCGCAAGATCAGACACAGTCTCCGTTGATACATAGCGTCCGTCTCTAAAGACCGTGACGCGATCGCAGAGGCTGAAAATCTCCGCCATGCGGTGGCTGATGTAGACGATCGAGATCCCGTGGGCCTTCAGATCGTTGATGATGGCGAACAGCACCTGTGCTTCCGCCTCCGTCAGCGCCGCCGTCGGCTCGTCGAAGATCAGGACGCGGCAGTCGAGCGTCAGCGCCTTGGCGATCTCCACCAGCTGCTGGCTGGAAATTGGAAGGTCTGCGACTTTCCGGCGGACGTCGATTGGCGCCAGGCGGTTCATGACAGCCTGCGCGTCCCGTTCCAGCCTTGCAAAATTCATGAATGGCGACCGCCGGCGGTTCGTTGTCGCCATGAACATGTTCTCGGCGACCGTCGCATCCGGGCAGAGCGCGATCTCCTGGTGGACCAACCCGATGCCGAGCGACTGGGCAACGGCGGGAGACGCGATCTTGACGGGCACGCCGTCGACCAGAATCTCGCCTTCGTTCGGCTGCAGCACGCCCGCGATGATGTTCATCAGCGTCGATTTGCCGGCGCCGTTTTCGCCGCAGAGCGCATGCACTTCGCCTTTTCCAAGACTGAAGCTTACATCCGTCAGCGCCTTGATGGCGCCAAAGCGCTTGCTGATATTGCGTATCTCAAGGACCGGCGCCTGCACCATAATCCCCTCCATTTTCAAGYGTCTCATCGGTTGTCCGGGTGTCTCAGTGTCTCACCCCGGACAACCGCATTGCAAAGCTTACTCCTCGATGCCCTTCGTACCCCGGCGCTTGAGGTACTTGTCCCAGTAGAAGTCATCGGCATTGGCAGCCGTCACGATCGACAGGCCGTTATCGACGAAGGGAATGCTCATCGGGTTAAAGCCCGAACGCTTGGCGTCGTTCATCGGGTCGATCAGTTCCGGATGCTTGGCTAGCCACAGCATCATGAAGCCCATGTAGCCCTGCATGCCCTGGTTCGGATTGATGGAACCGAACACTTCGCCGGCCTTTATCATGTCGAGGATGTTGGCGTTGACGTCAGCGCACATGACAAGGATCTTGCCGCCGCTTTCCTTGTTGGCCTGAGCCGCACCAATCGCCGAGTTGGCTTCCGGCATGAATACGGCGTTGAGGTTGGGGTGCGCCTGGACCAAGCTCATCAGACCTTGATAAGCCTTGTTCGGGTCCTGGTTGGACGCTGCCCGGCCGACGAGCTTCATGTCCGGGTACTTTTCTTCCATCCGTGCGATGAAAGCCGAGATGCGCTTGTCGTGATTATCCTGTCCCGGATTTTCCAGAACCGCGTATTCGCCCTTGCCGCCAAGCTTCTCGGCAATGGCGTCGGCGGCGTAGGTGCCCTCGCGGGTGTTGTCCGACGTGATGAAGGAGATACGCTTGGACAACGGCGAGTCCGCCGCGAAAGTGACGACGGCCGTGCCCTGATCGATCGCGCGATTGATGGGCTCAATGAAAGGGTCCGAGTTCATCGGATGAACGAGGATGCCTGCCGGGTTTTGTGCGAGCGCCTGGTCGAAGGTGGCGATCTGCTTGTTGACGTCATATTCCGGCGTGCCGGTATAGGCGGTTTCGCAGCCGAGCTGCTGGCCTGCCTGCTTGAACATCTCATAGACCGGGAACCAGTATTCCACGCCCGAGACCATGACGTTCATCACATATTTTTCGCCGGGCTTGCAACGAAACGGATTTTCCGTTTCTGCGGCCGTTGCCGGCGAGATCATTGCTGCGGCGGCCAAAACGGCCAATGCGGTTGTGCTTAGAAAATTGCGCAAAGTTCCTCCTCGAGGCCGAAGCCCCCTCCCAACAGACTGATGGCGCGGATCGCGCCTTGATCGTGAAACCGGCTTCCTCCTCGAACTCCGGTGAGCACAACTAACCTCCGCAAAAGACCGTTGTCAATATAATTCACACCATGAAATATATTTCATGCGAGCGACTCTTCTTGTTAAATTGATTGCCGCGCTGCCACCTGGCAAAGCAATACAGATATCGACGTACCACCCTGCGGCAATGATTGCGGTTGCGATGCAGCTTGGTTGCCGCGCAGAGGCTAATATTAACGAGCCGTTAACCATATCCATCGTTTACAATCATTAACGGCCTCTCATGGTCATTGATTCGAGAGCTCGACGCGAAATTTGCGTTGGATGCGGGGAAGACGATTGCGGCGGTCGAAAACATGCGTGTGCTAAGATTGATAGCCTTTGCTGGGCTAGCCGGTCTTGCTGCCGGTTGCTCATCCACCGGCAACGTCAGGCTGCCGAATGCTGCCGAGACAGTGGCAAGCGAGCAGGCGCTGGCCTTGCCGCCGCCCGGCGGTCCGTCCATCGTCAGCGTCGTCGAGCACAAGCGCGGCAACGGCGTGGAACAGACGATTTCGCTGTTCACCTCGTCATCGGTACCCGGCCAGAATTTTCTGAAAGTGCAGTTTTTCGGGGGGAACGGCGCCAATCCCGGCGCCGGCAACGCGCCGTACAGAATGTTCAGCGAAAGCGGGCTATCACGGGAGATGTTCGCAGCCGTCCCCGGCGTCCCCTTGGTCAGGTCTGCGACGTTTCTGCAAAACAGCTACGGTCCGTTCGGTTACGCTTCCGGAAGAAGCCGTGCAGGAGATACCTGCATCTATGCCTGGCAGCAAATCCGCTCCAGCCGCTCTGCGCTGACGCAGGCACGCAATTTCGGGATGATTCAGGTTCGCCTTCGCCTGTGCGACGCGCGAGCAACGGAGCGCCAGCTTCTCGGCATCGTCTACGGCTACACCGTTGTCGGAACGTTCAACGGTGAGATCTGGAATCCTTTCGGCACGACGCTGACTACCGATCCGACGCTCGGGCGTCCGGGCAACCCGATCTATCCGGACGACGGCGGATATCGCAATTCGCCGATGGCAATCGGCTATGAGCCGGCGCCGGTTGCGCTTCGCCCGGCACCAGTTCGCCAGGCGGCTGCCAGAGTGCGGGCGCCGGCAGCTTTGCCCCCAGCCCTCGGCCCGCGTGTGCCGGGACCGGACATCTCGGAAGGTGAACCGCCAGCCGATGCCGGGAGCACCTCCGTTGTGATGGCGGCGCCTGCACCATTGCATCCGATGACGGCAAGCGGCGTAGCGGTGCCCTCGCCGGACTGCATAGGCGACGTGGCCATGACGGCCGCCTGCCAGAGATAGATGACGACAGGCCGGATTGCCGCAAAGTGTCCGGATCAATGCCTTCGAAGGGACGCCGATGCATAAAGCCCGAAGCATCTTGATATGGGCCGTGGTTTCGCTCTGCGTGATCGTACTGATCACCTTGCCTGTCAGTCTGCAGACACAGCTTATCGCCAGCATCACCGTCGTCGCCTTCATGGCGGTCATCAAGGGATTGAAGGGCGAAGGCATCTGGCGCTTGATCGCGCTCGCCTTCGGCACATCGATCGTGTTGCGCTACGTCTACTGGCGCACGACCAGTACGCTGCCGCCGCTCAACCAGCCTGAGAACTTCATTCCCGGGCTGCTGCTCTACCTCGCGGAAATGTACAGTGTGGCAATGTTGGCGCTCAGCCTGTTTATCGTGGCGACGCCGCTCCCGCCGCGCGCATCGCGCGCATCGAAACTGGATCGCTTTCCGCATGTCGACGTCTTCGTTCCCTCCTACAACGAGGACTCCCACCTTCTCGCCAATACGCTGTCGGCGGCCAAGGCGATGGACTACCCCGCCGACAAGTTGCACGTTTGGCTTCTCGACGACGGCGGGACGCTGCAGAAGCGCAACTCCAACAAGCTGCTCGAGGCGCAGGTCGCCGTCGCCCGCCACAACGAGCTGAAGCAGCTGTGCGAGGACATTGGCGTCCGCTATCTGACGCGAGACCGCAACGAGCACGCAAAGGCCGGCAATCTCAACAACGGCATGAAACACTCCTCCGGCGAGCTGATCGCTGTCTTCGACGCGGACCATGCGCCGGCACGCGACTTCCTCCTTGAGACTGTCGGCTACTTCGACGACGATCCGAAACTCTTCCTCGTCCAGACGCCGCACTTCTTCATCAACCCGGATCCGCTCGAGCGCAACCTGCGCACCTTCGACAAAATGCCGAGCGAGAACGAAATGTTCTACGGCATCATCCAGCGCGGTCTCGACAAATGGAATGCCGCCTTCTTCTGCGGATCAGCCGCCGTTCTCAGCCGCAAAGCGCTGGAATCGCAAAACGGCTTCAGCGGCATCAGCATCACCGAGGACTGCGAGACCGCTCTGGCTCTTCACGGCGCCGGCTGGAACAGCATCTATGTCGACAAGCCGCTGATCGCCGGACTTCAGCCCGCGACATTTGCCAGCTTCATCGGCCAGCGCAGCCGGTGGGCACAGGGCATGATGCAGATCCTGCGCTTCCGCTTTCCGCTCCTGAAGCGCGGGCTGACCATCCCGCAACGCCTTTGCTATATGTCTTCGACGCTGTTCTGGCTCTTCCCCTTTCCGCGCACGGTGTTCCTGTTTGCGCCGCTTTTCTACCTGTTCTTCGATCTCGAGATCTTCACTGCCTCAGGCGGCGAATTCCTCGCCTATACGCTCGCCTACATGCTCGTGAACCTGATGATGCAGAACTACCTCTACGGCTCGTTCCGCTGGCCGTGGATCTCCGAACTCTATGAATATGTACAGACCGTGCATCTGCTGCCGGCCGTCATCTCGGTGATGCTTAACCCGCGCAAACCGACCTTCAAGGTGACCGCGAAGGACGAATCGATCGCTGTCAGCCGACTGTCGGAAATCAGTCGGCCGTTCTTCGTCATCTTCGCCGTGCAGATCGTGGCACTCGCCGTGACCATCTTCCGCATCTATACCGAACCCTACAAGGCCGACGTCACGCTGGTCGTCGGCGGATGGAACGTCATCAACCTGATCATGGCCGGTTGCGCGCTCGGCGTCGTTTCCGAACGCGGCGAGCGGGCATCGTCGCGACGCGTTCGCGTCAACCGCCGCTGCGAGTTCGGCATCAACGGCAAATGGCATCTGGCTTCCATCGAGGACGTTTCCGTGCACGGCGCCCGCTTGCACGTCTTCGAAAAGCAGCTCGATGCTGCCCTGGTCGGCGGAGAAGGCGAAATCCGCTTCCAGCCCTATAGCGGTGCAGAGACGGAAACCCTGCCGCTGATCGTACGCAACATTCAGGCATCCGACGGCCTTTTGGCCGTGGGCTGCCAGTATGTCCCCAAGAGCGCGCTTGATCATCGTCTGATTGCCGATCTGATGTTTGCCAATTCCGCGCAATGGACACAGTTCCAGGAGGGGCGGCGCCGCAATCCCGGGCTTATCCGCGGGACGATCTGGTTTGTCGGCCTATCGCTCTACCAGACGAGCCGCGGCCTGGTATACTTCTTCCGCAGCATGCGGCCGGAGCGCGAAGAGCAGCGGCAAGCCGCAAAGGCAAACAGCTGATGAAGAAGGTCGTCTGCGCACTTGCCATTTGTGTCGGCGCATCGGCTTTCGCCTATGCCCAGACGGCACCGTTCGACATGTCCGGGGAACGCTCGACGGAGACGCGAGCGGTCGTTCCGCGTTTGACACTTCCTGCGACGCCTCCACCGACAGCACAGGCACCGATGGCACCGGTGGCGCCTGCGGCCCCGTCCGCGCCGGCAATGCCCGGCGCGACGCCCCCACCTCTGGCGCCGTTTTCGATGGACCCGGCTGCGACACCCGAGCCTCAAACCTCAGCGCCCGCTCAGCCGATACAGCCAACTGCACCGCCGGTTTCGTCCCGTCCGCTACAGCAAACCGCATCGGGACTGCCGGCGAACCCTGCGGCAGGCGACCTCACGCGCCGGTACGTCATACCGTTTCCGAAGCTTGGACTTGACGGCGAATATGACCGCAGGTCGTGGTCGGTATATCTGACGCCCGAGCAGGCCGCGGCCCCCGCTACGTTCAATTTCGCCTACCAGAATGCCATTGTCGTTGCCCCCGAGGCGTCCCAGCTCACGATTCTCCTCAACAACAGGATTATCGGCGAGCAGCCGGTCGGCTCGCCGGACGGCCCCACGAACGTTTCTTTCCCCGTACCGGCGCGGCTTCTGCAGCCGGGCGCAAATCTGTTGACAATCGAGGCAACGCATCGCCACCGCACCGATTGCACCGTCCAGTCAACCTACGAGCTCTGGTCGGACATCGCTCCCTCCGAGACTTTCTTGAAATTTGCCGGTCAGGAAGCCGCCAAGTTCTCAAGCACCGATGCTATCCGTGCCGTGGGCGTCGATGGCGCCGGACGGACGGAGTTCAATTTTGCGGTGCCGGCGCTTGAGCAGCCGGGCACGACGAAGCCGCTTTTGCGGTTGGCGCAGGGCCTTTCCGTCTTGAGCGGCATGCCCAACCAGACCTTCTCGTTCACGACGGACACCCTCCCCTCCTCCAGTCCCGGGAAAATGACCGTCGTCGTGGGAACGCCGAGCGAACTGCAACCTTTGTTTGCCGTGCCGCCGGCGGCACAGACAGCGCCTCTGGCGACGTTCGCGACCGATCCGCGAACCGGCGCGCCGGTCCTGCTTGTGACCGGCCCCTCGTGGCCAGCCATCTCTACGGCGATCGAGACGATCGTGTCGACGACCGACCGAGCCCCGACGATCCGCCGCGACGCACTGTCCACCCAGAGATGGAGCGCGCCGGATGCGCCGTTGATCTTTTCCGAAAGGACGCTGCCCTTTTCCCAGCTGGGCGTGAAGTCCACGGAGTTTTCGGGACGCCGTTTTCGAACAAGCTTCAATGTCGCGGTGCCGGCGGATTTCTACGCCAACGCCTATGGCGAGGCGACGGTCCTGCTGGACGCGGCCTACACGCAGACGGTCCTGCCGGGCAGCCACCTCGATATCTATGTCAACGGCAACATCGCCTCCACCGTGCCGATCACCTCGACCGGCGGCGGCATCTTCCGGCACCTGCCCATTCGGGTCACGATGCGGCATTTCAAGCCGGGTCTCAATACCGTGTCGCTCGAAGCGATCCTGCTGACAAAGGAGGACGAGCTCTGTGTTCCCGGCACCACGGCAGGCGCCGGACCGCGTTTCGCTCTTTTCGATACCAGCGAATTCCACATGCCCGACTTCGCCCGCGTTGGCCAGCGGCCCAATCTCGCCGCACTGGCGGGAACCGGCTATCCCTATAGCCGCGCCGCGCAGCCGACGCCGCTTTTTATCGACCGGGTGGATGCGGACACTCTTTCGGCAACGGCCACATTGCTGGGCCAGATGGCACTCGTCGCGGGACGTCCAATCGACATAGAGCCTGCTGCATCACCGGCCGCGATCGGAGAGCGCGATGCCATCTTCATCGGTTCGATCTCGCAGATGCCGCAGGGGGTCCTGTCACAGCTGAATATCGCGACCACCAGCCAGGCCACTTGGCGGCCGCTCGCCGCCACGCAGACCACCCCGACCGAAACCAATGTGATGTTCGACCAATGGCGTTCCAAGGTCAGCGGCGGCGTCTGGCGCGGTCAGATCACATCGTTCCAGGAATGGCTCCGCAGGAACTTCGACATCTCGTTGAGCTCCCTGCAGTTCATTCCGGGGGCAGAAGAGCTGTTTACGCCGTCGAACGCCAACAGCTTCATGCTTGCCCAGGGAACGAGCACTTCGGGCAACTCGACCTGGACGATTGCCGCCGCGCCATCGGCTAGGGACCTTCGAGACGGGGCCAACGCCGTGACGGCGCTGGCGAACTGGCCGCAGATTGCCGGCCATGTCACCACCTATTCCGCGGCCACCGGCAAGATCGAAACGGTGGCGGTCAGCCGTTTCGACTTCATCGGTGCGGAACAGGGGACAATCGCCAACTACCGCCTGATCGCGGCAAATTGGCTGTCGACCAATATTCTATCCTATGCCGTCCTGCTGGTCGGTCTTTCGCTGCTGATCGGCGTGACGACGGCGAGCATGCTCGCAAGACTGGGCAGGCACAAATGAGCAAGTGGCGAACCATGCTTGCGGCGGCGGGGCTTGCCCTGCTCGCCTTGTGTCAGCCAACAGCTGCACAAGCAGCCGCGATCGATGCACAGGCATGGGGCGCCTACAAGGCAAAGTTCCTGGACGCAAGCGGTCGCATCATCGACGACGGCAACGGCGGCATCAGCCACAGCGAAGGGCAAGGATACGGGATGCTGTTGGCATATCTTGCCGACAGCCCATCCGATTTCGAGCAGATCTGGTACTTCACCCGCACCGAACTGCTCTTGCGCGACGATGGCCTTGCCGTCTGGAAATGGGACCCCGCCGCCACCCCGCATGCGACCGACACCAACAATGCGTCCGACGGCGACCTGCTGATTGCCTACGCGCTCGCGCTCGCGGGCTCGGCCTGGAACAATCAGTCCTATCTGGAGGCCGCAGCGAAGATTGCTGACGCGCTGCTGGCCCACGCCATCGTAAAAACCGGCGGGCGCACCGTCCTCTTGCCCGGCGTCGAGGGGTTCAATGCGCCTGAAAGGGCAGATGGCCCGGTGATCAATCCATCGTACTGGGTCTATGAGGCGATCCCCGTCATGGCCGTGCTGGCGCCGTCCGACGCATGGCACGCATTGTCGGATGACGGCTTGTCGCTGCTGCGGTCGATGCAGTTCGGCCCGCGCAAGCTACCGGCCGATTGGGTGAGCCTCGATCATCAGCCGCGGCCTGCCGAAGGGTTCGATGCCGAGTTCGGATACAACGCAATTCGTATTCCGCTTTACCTTGCCCGGGCAGGAGTTTCGGACAAGGCGCTGCTGCTACGATTGCAGTCGGGAATGACGGCCTCAGACGGTGCGCCAGCGACGATCGATCTGAAAACCGGCAAGCCGATGCAGTCGCTTCCGGACGCTGGTTATCGAATTGTTAACGATGTTGTGGCCTGTGTAACAGATGGAACGAAGCTTCCCGCATCGTCCCGGCAGTTCGCGCCGTCGCTCTACTATCCGTCCACCCTTCAGCTTCTGGGGTTGGCCTTTGTCGGGGAGAAACATCCGGAGTGTCTTTGAAATCCTCTCTCGTTGCAGTGTCGGTTGCGATCGCGGTGGCAGGTCTTGTCACCGCGCTGAAGGACCGCGCGGCTCTGCAGGAGGCGCTGGGGTTCGGCACTCCAAACCGTTCCACGCCACAGGTGATGTTGATGGGGCGGATCACGGGCCCCGACCCCTTGCCCAAAAGGCCGCAATTCGACATGCAGTCCGTCGCAGACCGCATTCAGGCCGTTGCGGCTGCCCCTGCGGCGCTCGGCGAACAATCTCCAAATGAACCGGCGTCCTCGTCGCCAGCTACTGTTGCGCAGGCAGCGCAGACGCCGGCGCAACCGGCCGCCGCCCAGCCCGCTCCGCAGCCGAAGGTGGATGAAAGCGCACTCCGCTATTTTGCCAGCAGGGGCGACAAGGCGCGGCTTCAGGCGGAAATCTCGCGTCTGCAGGCGCTCTATCCGAACTGGGTGCCGCCGGCCGATCCGCTGGCCATCCCCCAGGGCGGCGACAAACAACTCGAATCCATGTGGCAGCTCTATTCGGAAGGGCGCTACGCGGAACTGCGAAAGGCAATCGCCGATCGTCAGGCGACCGATAGCGCCTGGCAACCGCCGGCAGATCTGCTCGACCGCCTCGATGTGGCGGAAGCGCGGTCGCGGCTGGTGAATGCCTCGAACCTCAGGCAGTATGCCACGGTCGTGCAGATCGGGGCCGACACGCCGAGCCTGCTCACCTGCAGCGACATCGACGTGCTATGGCGCGTTGCCGAGGCCTTCGCCCGGACCGAGCGTGCCGAGCGCGCACAGGACGCCTATGCCTACATCCTGAAAAACTGCACGAACCCACAGGAGCGCCTGGCAACGATACAGAAGGCTTCCGGATTGCTGCCATACGGGCCGATGCAGGTTCTGCTGGCGCTCGAGCGTCCCGATGGCAACGGCGGCCGCGAGTTCGACAGCATTCGCAACGACCTCGCCCGAAGTTTCGTTGCCGCCGGCAACGGAAATCCGGATCTTGCAATCGCGCCGGACTACATCGCCCAGGTGCAGCATCTGGCCGAAACGCAAGGCCTCGCCTCCGACAATCTGCTGCTTGGCTGGTACAATCTCCGTCGCGAAAACCATACGGACGCGGAAAAGTGGTTTCGTGCGGCGCGCGCCAAAGAGGACTCGGCCAGCGCCTCCCAGGGGCTGGCGCTGGCGCTGATCGCGCAAAAGAAACAGCAGGAAGCAGAAGACGTCATGTACAAATGGCGTGCCGCTTCCCCGGACGCAACGGCCACCTATCTGGCGGCGACCGCCAATCTGATGGCGCTGCAGCCGCCGGCAAACATCGGCGAGGACGTGCTCGGCCGCATGGCCGCTGAAGTGATCGCCCAGAAGTATGTGCCGACGGCGCAGCAGTTCGGCTGGTATGCACGCTCCCTCAACCAGCCGCAGACCGCAGCGCGGTGGTTCGAGACGGCCTTGCGCTGGAAGCCGGACGACGAACCGTCGGCCTATGGGCTCGCCATCACCCGTGAGCAGCTCAACGACGGCAAGGGCGTCGCGGAGGTTCAGCGCCTCTGGGCGGGACGATCGACGCGCATAGCAAGGCTCGGAGAAACGGCCGCGCTCACACCTCCGACGCAGAATGCACTCCCATCGCCCGGCAGCGCGGCACAGCTGCAGGCACAGAGCTCATCTGCGCAGGTCATCGCATCCCCAACGGCAAGTGAGACGACGGCCGCGCGAAGCGGGTACGCGCCACGATCGGCTGAACCGACGCAGGCGGCCATGCAAACCGTACCCGTGCGACGCGGCGCCCGCCAGCCGCGCGGATGCTCGACGACGATTAACGCCCAGCTGCTGGACCCCGCAAGCGCGCTTACCCGTGGCTGGTGCCTGATGGATCTGAACCGGCCGATGGAGGCTGCCGAGGCTTTCGAGGCAGCGCTTGCCAGTCCCACCCGCAGGGTTCGCGAGGATGCGGCCTACGGGCAGAGCCTCGCCTACCTGCGCGCCGGACTTTCCAACCACGCCGCGGTTGCCGCAACGAAAGCGCCGCAAAGCCGCCAGCGCGCCGCTGAGCTCCAGGTCGCCATCCTTTCCGATCGTGCCCTTGCCGCCTTCGGAGCGAAGCGCTACCGCGAGACGCTTGTTTATCTCGACCAGCGTGCGCAGTTGCAACAGGAGCGCATCGATCTCATGGTTCTTCGTGGATACTGCTACCTGAACCTTCAGATGTATGGCGACGCCGAGCGTATCTTCAACGCGGCAGCGGCCACCGGAAGCAAGGACGCAAATCGCGGTCTTGCCGATCTGAAGAGTGCCACCCATCCGGACTCCAAGAACTAGGCTACTTGCTACGAAGAGGGTGTTCGCCTTGCGAGGTATGATTGGCCTCGGCTTGTGATGTGTGATGCTGTGGGCGCAGACTTCGGATCCGTGACGGTCTGCCGTTCAAGGTGGCCGGAAACAGCCAGCCTCGCAACAACGAAAATGCCCGCCGCGAGACCAGCGGCGGGCATCTGCACTTCGGCTCGGAGAGAGTGTGAGCCTTAGATGTTGGCAAGCAACTCGTTGACGCGCGATTCCATGTCGGCGAGAGCTGCGTCGACTTCCTTCTGGCCGGTGATGGCAGCGCTCATTTCCTGACCGATGATGTCCTGGATCGCGAACTGGCGCTGGACGGTCGACGGCAGCGGCGTGCCGAGGGTGGCAATGGCAGAGATCGTGTCACGATGCGGTAGGGCCTTGAATTCGGCCGACGCCAGCACGGCTTTGACTGCCGGCAGGTGGCCGGTGCGCGACCAGTCGAAGTCGTTGTCGTGGAAGAACTTCAGGAACTTGCCGATGGCAGCCGTTTCTTCAGGCGAGCGGTCCTTTTGCGACACAGCCCAGCTATGACCGTCGGCATACTGTGCCTTCTTGCCGCCGAAGAGCTGCGGGTAGGGATAAACGGCGTAGCCGCCCTTATTCAATGCCGTACCGGCGGTCTCCGACGAAGCCGTATAGTCCCCGATCACCCACGTCCCGTTCAGGTGGACGCCGCCTTCGCCGGAGAGGAAAGCGTTGATGCCGGCAGCGTAATCCAGGTCCTTTGTCGTATCGCCGTTGTCATAGATCGCCTTGTACATCTCGAGCACCTTCTTGGCCTCGGGCGTATTCAGCTTCACCTGTTTCGGATTGGCAAAGAAGGCGGAATCCTGCTGGAAGAGGTAGGTGTAGAGATTGCGGGTATAGAGCGCGACCTCGTTTGCAAGATTCTGCACGAAGTAGGGCTTGCCGGTCTTTTCCTTGAACTGCTTGGCCTGCGCCAGAAGCTCCTCGGCGCTGGTTGGCAGCTTGGGCGTGCCGTCGGCGTTGACGAGATCGGCCTTTTTGAAGAGGTCCATGTTGATGTGATAGAGCATGGTCCAGTTGTCGATCGGCAGGCCGTAGATCTTGCCTTCCTTGGTCACGCCGCCGAGGCTGGCGTCGGTGAAGTCGGTAGACGCGACGCCGACCGATTTCAGCACGTCGTCAAGCGGCATGATCAGGCCCTTCGACTGGTAGTCGGCAAGCACCGACTGGTGGATGGTGACGATGTCAGGCGGATCGCCGGCGGCAAACTGCGCTGTCAGCTGGTCGTAACCCGGCCACTCGACGGTCGTCACGGTGGCATGGACGTCGGGATTATCGGCGTTGAACTTGTTGATCAGCGAGGTGATGATACCGCATTCGCCGACAGCTTTGCCGACGTCGGTGTTGGTGCCGAAATCCGCGTCGCAGGCGCCGAAGAAGCGCTGGACGGTGAGTTCCGTTGCCGCAAAGGCTGGCGTCGCACCGGCAAGGGCGATCACCGAGGCCGCCGCCAGCATGTATTTCCTCAAGGTATGCGTCATTCCAA
This sequence comes from Rhizobium sp. 05L419, assembly GCF_056397845.1. Classification (NCBI taxonomy): domain Bacteria; kingdom Pseudomonadati; phylum Pseudomonadota; class Alphaproteobacteria; order Hyphomicrobiales; family Rhizobiaceae; genus Rhizobium; species Rhizobium sp. 05L419. The sequence goes on along the minus strand of NZ_JBFTOF010000018.1, from coordinate 20,311 downwards.
CTCCTCCTCTTCGGGTCTTTGACCCTGGCTTCAGCCCCCTCCCCGGGAGCCGGTTGCGACGACATCGTCCGGAAGCTCAGCGCACGGCGGCGCCCGAGACTGCGGTCACGATGTATTTCTGGAAAAACAGGTAGAGAATGAGGATCGGCGCACCGGCAAAGACTGCTTGCGACATGAGGAATCCGAGACCCTCCGATTGCGCGAAGTTGGTCTGCGTCGAGGCGATCCCGATCGTCAGCGTATACATTTCCTTTTTCGTGCCCGAGATCAGCGGCCAGAAGTAATCGTTCCAGGCGCTAAGGAAGGTGAAGATGCCAAGCGTTGCCTGTGCGGGTATCGTCAGAGGCAGCAACACCTTCCAGAAGATCTTGAAGCGGCTGGCGTTGTCGAGCAGCGCTGCCTCATCGAGCTCCTTGGGGATGGCGCGGAAGTACTGCGTCATCAGGAACACGCCAAACGGAGCGGACAGGCCGGGCAGGATCAGACCATGATAGGTGTTGTGAAACTTCAGCCAGCTGAAGAGCTGGTGACGCGCGATCAGGACCGCCTGTTCGGGTACCGCAAGGCCGAGCAGCACGATGATGAAAAGCGCGTTGCGGAACGGGAAATTCAGTCTTGCGAAGCCGTAGCCGGCGAGCGACGAGAGGACCAACGTCATGATCGTCAGGCCGCCTGAGACGATGACGCTGTTCAGGATCCAGCGGAAGACCGACGAGGTCGCCAGGATATTGATGTAGTTGTTAATCGTGTAGGGCGCATGGAAGACGGAGTTCATATCCGCCATCAGTTCCTTGTTGTCCTTCAACGAGAGCCCGATCACCCAGACTACCGGCGCCATCATGATCAGCGCGCAGAGAACGGCAAGGAGCAGGATCACGCGATCGCCGGTCGAACGGCCGACCATGTTGCCACCGGAAGCGCTCATCCTTCTTCTCCTTTGCGGCGCGAGATGAAGTACTGTGCCATGGCGGCAATCAGGATCAGGACGAAGAGAACTTCCGAGGCTGCAGCACCGAGCCCCAGGTCCCATTTGGTAAAGGCGGCTTCGTAGATGTAGAAGACGATCGGCTTGGAGACGTTGTTCGGACCGCCGAGCGTCATCAGCTTGGACTGGCCGAACAGCTGGAACTGCAGCACGACCTGAATGATCAGGACGAGGACGAAGGTTCGCCGGATCGATGGCAAGGTGATGTGCCAGAGCGTGCGCCAGCGGCTGGCATTGTCGAGTGCTGCCGCCTCGTAGATCTCTGCCGGGACCTGTTGCAAGGCCGAGAGGAAGAGCATCATCGGAAGACCGATGCACCACCAGATGGTGGCGATTGCTATGCCGATCATCGCGAGCTTCGGATCGGAAAGGAAGGCCGGCGAGGTTGCGCCGAACCAGCCATAGACGGTGGCGAGCAAACCAAAATTGCCGATGAAGACGATGCGCCAGATCAGCGTGACGATCGTCACCGACAGCACCGACGAAGAGAAATAGATCGTGCGCAGCACTGTCGCCGTCTTCGTCTTCCGGTTCAGCGCCAGTGCCAGCAAAAGCCCGAGGACGGCCAGCGCCGGCACCGTCAGGAAGACGAAATAGAAGGTGTTTCCAACCACCTGTATGAAGATCTTGTCGCGAAAGAGACGCAGGTAGTTGTCGATGCCGACGAAGCGTCCGGTACCGAAGGCGTCGGCCTTGTGCAGGCTGAGCCATATGCCCCAGAACAGCGGCACGACGAGCAGGGTGACGAAGAAAAACAGGTAGGGCGCGACGAAGAGCGCGTTGCGCCAGAGCGGCGCATTGATGTTCTGCCCCGTTTGCCGCGCGGTGGCTTTCGCCGCCGAGCGGGTGCCGGACAAGGTCGCCTCAGCCATGTCCCGGCTCCTCATTGTGCCAGGCGCTGCCTTCTGCATCGAAGAGATGAGCGCGTGTGCCGTCGAGCGTAAGCCCCACCTCGTCGCCGATCGCGACGCGGCTGTTGCCGATATCCTCGGCCACGACCGTGCTGCCGTCCTTGAGGCGCGTATAGAGAAGCGTGCGGTCGCCGAGGCGCTCGAGCACTTCAACCTTGCCTGTCGTCGTTGCCGGAACGCCGTTTGCGAGTTTCACCGCCTCGGCGCGGATGCCGAGCGAGTGCTCGCTGCCTTTGACGCCGGCGGCGCGGATTGCCGTCTGCAGTTCGGTGCCGTCGGGAAGCCTGGTGCTGATGAAGCCGTTCTGCTGCGATAGGCCGACACTCAGGAAATTCATGGTCGGCGAGCCGACGAAGGTGGCGACGAAGCGGCTGGCGGGACGGGAATAGATCTCCATCGGAGAGCCTATTTGCTCGATCTTGCGGTTGTTCATGACGACGATACGGTCGGCAAGCGTCATCGCCTCGATCTGGTCGTGGGTGACGAAGATCATCGTCGATTTGACGCGATTGCGGAGCTGGGCGAGCTCGACGCGGGTGCGAACGCGCAACGCCGCATCGAGGTTCGACAGCGGCTCGTCGAAGAGAAAGGCCTTCGGCTCCTTGACGATGGCACGGCCGATGGCGACGCGCTGCCGCTGGCCGCCGGAGAGCTGGCCGGGTTTGCGCTCCAGGAGATGGCCGATCTCGAGCATGCGGGCGGCTTCTGCTACGCGGGCGGAAATGACGTCGGCGGGAATGTTGATGTTGCGCAAGCCGAACGCCATGTTGTCGGCAACCGTCATGTGCGGATAGAGCGCATAGCTCTGGAACACCATGGCGATGTCGCGCTGTCCGGGCGGCAGCGTGTCGATGCGCTCGCCATTGATCGAGATGGTTCCTTCATCGACGCTTTCCAGGCCGGCGATCATCCGAAGCAGGGTCGACTTCCCGCAACCTGACGGCCCCAGGAACACCATGAACTCGTTGGCTTTGATCGACAGCGAAAGGCCGTCGAGCACGGTCATCGAACCGTATCGCTTGCTGACATTGTGGATTTCGATATAGGCCGTCATCCGACTGCTCCTATGCTGCAGTCAGAACCCGAAAAGTCGATATGAACACGTGGCTGGCCTATCTCGACCGAGAGAGCGCTCGCTTTGACAAACGGGCTCTCTTCAGTCAGTGATAGTGCCAAAACAGAAGCGGTCGCTTCCATCTTTTCCTCCCAGTGGCACGTCAAAACCGGTGCGCTGACGTTAAATCATACAATTGTGATGTCAACATATCTTTTGATATGTATCATGATATCTGATTTGAAAATCACGCCTGCAGCCGGATCATCCGGTAGGAGAGCGGCGCGATTTTTGCGCTGAGCTTTCCACCCGCAAATGACGCGCCATCAGCCCTCCGGGGTACGACATTGTCGGGCTTTTCGGCGGTGTTGGTTATGGTGAGATCGGCATGGGCAATCACCTGGTCGTCGATGATCCTGAGCGTCCCGAATTCCAGCAGGCTGGCGTCGAGATCGAGCGCTTCCGTGCCGTGGCGATTGACGATGAAGAAGGTGACCGCCCTGCTGTCCGCATCGTGGACGGCGGAGACGTCGAGATAGGGCACATCGCCGAGGTCGTCGACCTTGTAGCTCGGGCTGTCCACCATCAGCTTCAGCGCCGTGCCGCGACCGAAGACCGAAGCAAAATAGTAGGGATAGAAGATGGTCTGGCGCCATGCAGCGCCCTCCGGGGCGGTCATGATCGGCGCAATGACGTTGACGAGCTGAGCCAGGCAGGCGATCTTGACGACATCGGCCCGGTTGATGAAGGTGTTGAGGATGCAGCCGACCTGCAACACGTCCTCGAAATTGTAGTCGTCCTCGAGCAGGGCCGGGGCATGCGGCCAGCCGTTGGCGCCGGCCAGCGTCGCCTTGTCGCGCTCCTTGGAATGATACCAGACGTTCCATTCGTCGAAGGAGATGTAGACGTCCTTTGTCGAGCGCTTTTTCGCCTTGATGTAGTCGATGACGCCGGCGACCGTGCCGATGTAGTTGTCGAGCTCGATGCTGCGGGCGAGATAATTCGCCGTGTTCTTGGCGCGATTCTCGAAATACATGTGCAGCGAGATGTAATCGACCTCGTTGTAGGTGTGGTCGAGAACGGTTGCCTCCCATTCCGGGTAGGTCGGCATGTGTGCGTTGGACGAGCCACAGACGACGAGTTCGAGCGAGCTGTCGAAGGCGCGCATCGCCTTGGCTGTCTCATGCGCCAGGCGGCCGTATTCGTCCGCCGTCTTGTGGCCGATCTGCCAGGGGCCGTCCATCTCGTTGCCGAGGCACCAGAGCTTTACGTCCCATGGCTCGGCGCGGCCGTTGGCAACCCGCTTGTCGCTCCATTCGCTGCCGCCGGGGTGGTTGACGTATTCGAGGAAGTTGCGGGCTTCGTCCAGCCCGCGCGAGCCGAGATTGACGGCGAGCATCATCTCGGTGTTGGCAGACACGCACCAATCGGCGAATTCATGCATGCCGACCTGGTTGCTCTCGGAGGTATGCCAGGCAAGATCGAGACGCGTCGGGCGGCTCTCCTTCGGGCCGATGCCGTCTTCCCAGTTATAGGCCGAGACGAAGTTGCCGCCGGGATAGCGCACGATCGGAACATTGAGTTCCTTGACGAGATCGATGACATCCTTGCGCATGCCGTTCTCGTCGGCGGTGGCATGATCGGGTTCGTAGATGCCGGTATAGACGGCACGGCCGAGGTGCTCGATGAACGAGCCATAGAGACGCGGGTCGATTTCCGAAATCGTGTACTTGCTGTGCGCTGTAACCGCAGCCTTCATGACGTCCTCCACTATATCGCATTTTGTGATTTATATCACAATTTGAGATGAATAAAGCGGAAGCCCCGGTCGTGGTCAAGGGTAAAATTCAGAAAACCGGATATAGTCAGCGGGTTTTCAGACGCAGCAGGATATCCTGGTCGTAATTGCCGAAGCCGCGACCGAATATATTGATGCCGCCGGGATGCTTGGCGTCGTCGCGCACGCCGATCCGCAGGCGGATCGAATGATGTTCGTCGAGCTTCAGGTCCGCGAGCGTGACATCGGAGATGCGCAACCCGTCGACGAAAGCGCCGTCGTCATTGATGCGGAAATTCTTGAGCTTGCCATATTGCGAGCCCTTCAGTTTCCACCAGTCGGGCGTGAAAACCCCACGTTTGTCGCCGAAATCGCCCGGAGATGTCCATGTTCCAATGTCCGTTCCGTTGACCGTAAGCGTGATGTCGGAGGGCCAGTCGGCGCTGGTGCCGGGCACTTCCGAGCTCAGTTCCATGACGAACTCGATCTCGCGGACGCTGGTGTTGGTCAGCCGCGCATTGTTGGGAAACTGGTACTCCACATGGCCGCGCGTGAACCAGATCAGCGCCGTTTTCATGCGGTCCGGATCGAAAAAAGTATTGGGAACATCGAGCAGTCCAATGATGCCGTCGACCGAACAGAGGCCGCACGGCGCCGTCACCTCGAAGCTCGTATAGAGCCCAAGCGGCATCGACACCTCGATCGCATCCGGTTCGGTTTCCTTGATTTCATTCTTGAAGACAACCAGGATCTCGTCATAGACGCTATGGCAGACCTTCTGGTTACCCTTGCGGGCCTTCTGCGTCTCCGTGCGGATCAGCCCCGCCTCCTCCAGCATCTGCACGTTGGTCGAGACGCTGGATTGCGGCAGGTCAAGGATTTCAGCAATCTCGTTGACATTCAGCGGCCCCTTTTCGTGCAGCAGTTTCAACACGGAAACCCTTGCCGGCGATGCCAACCCCTTGAGAATAGGCATGCCCTCTTCGGGGTCGACGACAAGAAAGTTGCGGCTCATAGGGTTCCGATCGGGCAAGATAAGGATGCGTATCTATGTTCTATATCAACAATTTTGATTTATTCAATCGACTGCCCGGCAAACCGGCGACAAGTGGATTGGCGCCTCTGAAACGTCCGTCTGCCGGTGTTTCGAGACAAATGGCTCCTAAACCGCGGTCCTGATCGTAAAAGGGGGAACGCACCACGATATTCAAAGGTCATCAACACGCCGTCACCATGACCTGCGAGATAGGCGCAACAAACGATGGATGTAACAGGGCTTCTGACTGCCCGACCTGTCTAATTCGAAAACAGCCAGAACCCGATCGGAGAGCCAATCCGCTTTTGTTCGGGGCAACAGGATCGTTTGATGTGCCTATGATGTTGGAGGTTGAATACAGCCCGTTGCGGCTGAACTACGCAACAGATGCAGCAGCCTTGGCTGGCCGCCTACGAATGGCCACCGCACTGTCGACACCGCTGATGCCGTGCTCGGAACCGCGCAGGATTGGCCCGGATACCAACAGCCGCAGTTAGATGGTGACATTCAGCAAATTGGTTTAAGTTCATACCCCTCCGCCTGTAGAACGCACGATGAACGCCGGCCTAAGATATCGTAGGCTTATCGCTATCAACAGCAGATGAGTAATCGGGAGGATGTGCCAAACGGTCCACCATCCGTTGAATGCTGAATATGCGACAAGCGAAGCAGATGCGATTGGAGCAATGAAGATGCTGGCAAGAAAAATCCAGCTCAAGATAGCGGTGAGGCAGATGTAGGTGATCTTACCCATAAATATCGACATGGTTCATTCTGATATACACAATTGGCGATTCGGTCATGTCGTCGCAGATTACCCAAGGGTTCACCATGAACAAAGCTGGCTCAGCCGCTGCACCAATTTTGGAACGACAAATAGAGCGGTTGCTCCGAAGAATGGCCGATCTTGAGGCCGCCGGCGATTATCTTTATCAGGAGACGGATGCTCCCGACCTGGGAAAAATTTGGCCGGGCTTCGGTCGTGCCGTTGCCCGGGGCTTGATACGCGAAACGGCGATCTCTGACCGCAATGTATACGGCTGCGCTTATCATCTTACTGATAAGGGCAGGCTGGCCATCGGTGGACAGAAAGAGCCTCACTTGGCTGGCAAGTTTACTGCTTGGGTCAAACAATTGATCAGTTAGACGCCCTCGCCTCAAACTGTTGCCGGTTGGTGACGGTGGCGACCCTCATTCTCCTACCGAGCGATTAGAAGGGGTCAGGATCGACCCCTTCTCTTAGCGCCGGGACACCAGTTGGAAGAACAGGTGCGCTGCATTCGCCTCGAAGGGGAGATAGCCGAGCTCGTCGATGATCAGCAATTTTGCGAATGGAGGGTAACAGTGTAACAGTTCAGCGTCCACGGCTTGCAGATATGGTCCGCGGGGCTTGGATTTTCGTTTCAGTCGGCGAGCGAGATTGGAGCATGAAACACACAGAACATCTGCCACGTCTCCTGCAAACCGTCCTTAGGCAACAGGATCGGCGGCGAGTGGGGGCAGTTCAGCTCAGGTATGGTAAGCATTGCGCTTGCCTGYAGCACCTTCGACGTCAGCGAGGCCTACTACCTGCTATCCGTCAGTGGGCAACCAGCACCTTCGATTGGCACGGCGGCGGCGTCAGGCAGGTTCGGCGGTCAGCTCGATCTCGATCCGGAACGGCTTGTCTTCGTCGACGAAGATGTCGCGGCTGCGCGGCAGTTCACAGCGTGGTGACGCCGGCATGCATAGCTTGCGGCTTACACTATGCGAGGCGTATACGCGCCTGGTTGAGGCCCCATCCGAAAGCAGCTCCCATGGCGGCGCCCACAGCTTTTATAGCAACATCTTCAAGGCGAGCGTGCCTAGTGTGAGATAAGAGTTGCAGCAGCTCAATGGCTCCGGCCCCAACAACCAATGGCATGGCCAATCGCATGCCTCTATTGGGATATCCAACGACAAAGAGCACGCTCACAAGCGCAAATGCCAACGCTCGATCAACATTTACCGGCAATACGTCGTGCGGTCTTAGCCCAATTGGCGAAACAGTAGCGAAAACTATGCCGGCTAGAATAATCCAAGCTGCGAATTTCAAAATTCGATCAGTCATCATTCCACAACGTATGCACAATTGTTGCGACGCAGCAATCCAAGAAGAGAGTTCAATCCAGCGTATAAGGAACGGAACGGAAGACGATGAAGTTATCGCAGCGGACGCTCAGACGGGAATTCAATTCAGTCCGACGCGGCCACGGCCATCTCACCAGCGATGGTTTAAGGAAATAGTTCGGCGCATATGGCAGTACCTGGTACGTCCGCGGAGGGTCTTCCAGAATCTCTAGCAAAAGAGGCCGCCCCCCGGTCAAGGAGAGGCGGTTTTCTATTGGCATGGTGCGATACTGAAACAACTGTTTGCGAACGCGAGAGAACCAACCCCATGATGATGGGGCCGCGGGGTACCAGCCCTTGCGCGCACGGTGGTTTGAACTATTGTTCATTGCGAAATAAAATCCCGAGGATGCAAATTGCTCGATCGTCGCTCGCTTCTGAAGAACACCGCGGCTATCGCCGCTTATGCTGCAATGCCCGTATCCACACGAGCGGCAGAGCAACAGACCCTCCGCAGCGCAGCCCTCTCTAGAGGTTTGCTGTATGGGACAGCGGTCGGGGCGAAGCTTCTCAACAGCGATCCGCTCTACCGCGATTTGGTGGCTAAGCAAGCTGGCATTCTCGTTTGCGAATCCGAGTCGAAGCGGAAAGTTCTTCAGCCGACGCAGGATACCTTTAATTTCGGGCCAGCGGACACCATTTGGCGTTTCGCCGCAACGAACGGACAGAAGATGCGCGGCCACACGTTGATCTGGCACGACTACAATCCAGATTGGGTTGTGGATGCACTTGCGCGAAAACCGAGTGAACGCATCATCACAGACTACATTTCGACAGTCGCAAGACGATACCGCGGCAGAACGCATTCGTGGGACGTCGTAAACGAAGTGATTAACATCGAGGAGAAATACCCAGATTTCATGCGGCGGAGCTCTCCCTGGTACCAAGCCTTCGGTGAGAGTTACATAGATATCGCGTTCCATGCCGCAAAAGAAGCTGATCCGGACGCAATTCTGTTTTTAAATGAACTAAACCCAGAGGCGGACGAACGGTGGAGCGCTAACATCCGAAGAGGCACTTTGGATCTGATTGACCGACTTCTTAGGCGAAACGTACCGATTGAAGCTGTTGGTATTCAAGCGCATTTGAAGGTGTTTCGTACAAGCTACAACGACGATGTTTTCTCGAAGTTCCTGGATGAAATTATCGCACGCGGCCTCATGGTGATGATTACCGAATTGGATATTACGGATATCGATGGTCCGGCCGACCCCGAGGTTAGAGATGAGGCTGTTGCCTCTCTTGCCAAGAGGTTTCTTGATGTTGCATTCAGCAAGGAACAATCATTGGGATGCCTTACCTGGGGGATAACCGACCGATATTCCTGGCTTAACAGCCATTGGAAATATAAGCACCCCGATGGCCGAATTTCTCGATCGCTGCCGTTCGACACCAACTACAGTCCCAAAGCTATGTTTAGCGCCATGGTGTCGGCGTACTCCGCCGCCCCGACGCGATCCTGAGGCCCAAGCCCCGATATGTGCGACCTTGTTGCGGAAGCCGAGACCCGGAGGGTTGTGACTGTGACGCCAACGGGCGGCGATCTACGAAGAGCTGGGYAAACCATTAGTGGACGAGCTCTTGTTGGCCTCCCCGGAGCAAAAACAATCCTTCTTCGGAAGATCGTCTAGCCTTGGCGCGATCGCAAGATAGGCTGCCATGGCATCCACGCGGTCCTAGAGAGCCAAACGGTGTCCCCCCGGAGACGAGCGACATAGCGCGTGTGGACGATGACAATGGCGATGACAACAAAGATCCAGCTTTGTTTGTCCGGAGAGAAGAACTGACTTTCAGACAGGTTCTGAAGCATTCCAAACATCCAGATCGAAAAAAGCATTGGGTTGAGGAGCGCGTCACCAGGCATTGACGTTGCGAAGCGTACGAACGGCACGATTAACAGCGCTACCAGCGCAAGACCTAATCCTAGAACGCCCGTCGTCAAAAGGATTTCTATGTAGCCGCTATGGGAATGTCCAATCTGGGTTATGAACAGCGTTTTAGCAGTTTTGTAGATGGGCGAGTCAAGTCCAATTGCCCAGAAAGAGCCATATCCCGACCCAAGGATCGGATGATCTTGGATGTAGGGAAGCACCGATTGCCAGATTTCGACGCGCCCAGACAAGTTCGCCGGGTTCGTAAAGAACGCGTATAGCTCATCACTTAGCGTGTAGAGCACCACACTCATGCTTAAAACTGCCGTTGCCATCACTAAAACGAAGACCGAAGGCGCCCTTCGCAAAAGCAGAAACCGATAGACTAGGCCGGTTGTGAGCACCAAAGCGAACCACCCGAGCGAAGTCTTAGACTTCGTCATCACCAAAAAAAACACAGCCATGCCGAACAGTAGCCAGTCTAAAAGACGCCTGCGATTTATCGCGTGATGAAAGAAGAAAACGGACGAGTGTATCATCACTGCACCCGCAACGTTTTTGTGCATCATTGCACCTCGCCAAGCCCCAACTAGCGACGTGTCCATCTCGTCGTCAGGGTGAACTGCAAATGACAAGATCGGAATGCTATGAAAAATGGCAGCCAACGAGGAGCAGACCACGAGACCAGCGAGGAACGCGTAGACAGTCTGAATGGTTTTCTTCGCCCCTAGCGACTCGACGCAGAAACCAACAGCAACAAGGATGATATACATCCCGAGTGCGCGACGAAACGAAATGCCGGGAGCAATTGCCCATGTAAAGCTTATCAGACACCAGGCGCAAGCAAGATTATATGCGAGCGGAATTGGCATCGCAGGCAACCCGCCTGACCTAAAGATTGTATATCCTGAAACCCCGAAAAAAATTGCGAAATAGGTCAGTTGTCGAAAGACACTGCCCGATGCACCCGCGATAACGGCCTCGCCAAGAACATCTCTGGAAACAAGAGTCGATGCCGCCGCATCGTACCTCAGCTCGACGATGACCGAAAACAATACTGCAACCAGGCAGAATCCGTAGAATAGATCTTCTCGTGTCCAGCTTTCCAGAAGCCTAGATATGAGGCCGCGCCTGTGACGGGGATGAGCGAAACCGAACCTACTGCCAACCACCGACATTCATGAGCCTTGATTTACTAAACGAGAACCGTCTTAACCCGCTTACAAGATCGTTCGGCGCGTGCATAGTGCCACTGTTATCCTGCGGAGTAGCAATGCTTAGATATTTATTGGCGTCGTTGCCGAAACTATACAGAAAAGCAGCCGGCCACTACGAGTGACACTGGCATTGCAATGCATCTGGAGAGCTTCCACGCTTTCACGGTCTGGAGGGGCGCTGCATGGGTACATGAAGCGACGGCGCCTCCCCGATGGTTTCTTGGGAGCATCCGGCCATGACGCGGAGCGAGGAAGAGTGCCGTCTTGGCCCGATGTTTATGGAGAGAGAGTGACATCGATATCTCTGTAGCTGACTGGCTTACTGCTTCGCCGCGCCCACCGCCATCAGCAACTGCAACCGCGATCGTCTCTTTGTGAACATCCAATCCGACATATGTGATAGCTTCGTAAGCGCACAATTCCCCGCACCTGTTCACTGAACAGCGAATGAAGGATTCTGTGTCCACAAGGGAGACTGTGGACACAATGACATTGGATATTTTGAAGGGCTCAGGGGGGCTTCGGGCTGTGAAGGTTCTTTCCAACGGGAAGCGGCGTTTCGATCCCGTCGAGAAAGACCGGCTGATCGACGCTGCAATGAAGCCCGGGGTATCGGTTGCCCGTCTGGCACTGGCGCACGGCGTCAACGCCAATCAGTTACGCAACTGGGTGAAGCTTCGCCGAGATCGGCAGGCCCAGGGTGGTTTGACGGTTGTTGCAGGACAGGAAACGTCGGCCTTTGTTCCGGTGGTTGCAGCGTTGCCGATTTCGCGGCAGCCCGACATGCCGGCCCGGCCATCATCGGCAGGAATGCGGCTGATTGCGTCTTTGCCAAATGGTGTGCGGCTTGAGCTTGAGGATGTGGATGAGCGGGCCCTTTCCGCGATGATCGAAGTTTTGGGGCGGTGCAATGTTCCGGCTGGCTGACGATCTTCGCGTTTATCTTCACCGGGACCCGATCGACTTTCGTGCGGGGATCAACAGCCTGGCGATCCTGGTCGAGCAGTCGATGGACCTGAGCCCGTTCGAGCGTGCTGTCTTCGTCTTTTGCAACCGCCGGCGCACTCGGATGAAGCTCCTGTTCTTCGAGCGGTCAGGGTTCGTGCTTGTATTGAAAGCTTTGTCCGAAGACCGGTTTCGCTGGCCCCGCCGCGAGGCACCGGTCGTGACGCTCGATACCGAACAATTGCGCTGGCTGCTTGACGGCATCGATCTCGACGCGATGGTGCGCCATCCTGTTCGGCAATATGAGTTTGTCGGCTGAAGGCTGTTGACGAAGCGGGGCGGCTCAGATTCAAAGCTACGATGACACGAGCCGGCACCCCGACCGTTGCGGAACTGATGGCGCTTCTGGCGGCGAATGCTGCCGAGAACGCCGCGCTGCGGGCTGAGAGAGACGCCCTTGAGCAGCGTGTCTTCAAGCTCGAGGAAGAACTGGCGCTTGCACAACTGCATCGTTTTGCGCCGCGCAGCGAAAAGCATATGGACCGCGTCTTCAATGAAGCCGAGAACGCCGCTCTCGAGGCCGATGCTGATGAGGGCTTGGCCGACTGTGACGAGACCGACGCCACTGAGCTTCCCGACACGGGATTGCCAGAGGTGGAAAAGTCCGAAGGCCGCAAGCGCGGGCGTAAACCTCTTCCGGCAAATTTGCCCCGCCAACGCGTTGAATATGGCCTTGCCGACGATCAGAAGACCTGTCCGTGCTGCCGCCATCCATTGCATAGGATGGGCGAACTCGTCACCGAGCAGCTGCATATCGAGGTGAAGGCCACGGTGCTGCAGAATGCCCGGGCCAAGTATGCTTGCCGCAACTGCGAGCGCACCGATATCAGCACTCCCGTTATCATCGCGCCGATGCCCGCACAGCCCTTGCCGGGCAGTATTGCCACGGCCTCGACGCTGGCCTTTGCTCTTGTTCATAAATATGTCGACGGCACACCGCTCTATCGCCTGGCACAGGCCTTCGAGCGCGCTGGCGTCCCTGTCAGCCGTGGCGCTCTTGGCCATTGGGTGATCGGCTCCAGCGAAAAGCACCTCGTTCGCATCTACGATGCACTGAAGCAGCGGCTCTTGTCGCAGAACGTCATTCACGGTGACGAGACCACGGTGCAGGTGCTGAAGGAAAAGGACAGGAAAGCAACTGACGAGTCCTACATCTGGGCCTATCGCAGCGGAAAGGATAGTGTCGAGCCGGTTGTGCTGCTTGAATATCAGCCCGGTCGCGGGCAGGTGCATCCGCAGACTTTCCTTGGTGACTATCGCGGCATCCTGATGAGCGACGGCTATCAGGGCTGGCGCACCCTGAAGGGCGCAACGCATGTCGGGTGTATGGCTCACGCCAGGCGACGCTTCGTCAACGCCTTCAAGGCCGGGAAGAAACAAAGCGGGCCGCCGGCGCAGGCATTGAAGTTCTTCGACCAGCTCTATCGGATTGAAAGGCAGGCGCGGGACGAAAAGCCGGATGACGGCGAAACGCAGGCCGATTGCATCCGGCGCTTGCGCCAGAAGCATAGCGTTCCAGTCCTTGATGCCCTGAAGGAGTGGCTCGACAGGATGGCCCCCAAGGTCGTGCCCGACACCAAGCTCGGCGATGCGATCTCTTATACGCGAAACCAGTGGCAATATCTGACCCGCTACACTGAAGACGGCAGGATGCCGATCGACAACAATTTATTGGAACGCGATATCAGAGTTTTTGCCACTGGAAGGAAAAGCTGGCTATTTTGCGACACTGTCGACGGGGCCAAGGCAAGCGCCGTCATCTACAGCCTTATGCTGACCTGTCGCGCCTGTGGCGTCGAGCCATTCGCCTGGTTGCGACACGTCTTCACCGAATTGCCGCAGCGTCCGGACGGCACAAATATCGACGATCTGCTCCCATTTAACTTCGCCAAATCCACTGCCGTATAAGCCGCTGCGGGCCTCACAATCCACTGCGTCAACGCGCAGCGAAATGAGCGCTTACATAGCTTCGTCCATGGCCCGTCTCCTATGCATGAGGCTCTGTGCGAGGTTAACTTACGCAACCCTCGATACCTGCATATTGTGAGACGGGTCACCCGGTCCCAGGGCGAACATTTAGTCTAGTTGGAATTTGTCGACGTCTCATAGACCAACCTATTCTTCCCAGATTTAATAACACGCCAATCAGCTAGCCTTCGGTAGAACTTGTCGCTCAGGCATATCTGCAAAAAAACCACGGCAGCAAGGCTAGCGGGGTATGAACGATAGAGAAGAGCCCGGCAAAACAAGGTGATGGCCAGAAAAGGTCTTTGAGGGTAGATGCTCTTGGCATAGTGCCATCCGCGGTAGCCGTGATAGGCTTTGCTGGGGATCTCGCTCCGTATATCTTCAAGCCATTCAAGCTTTCCCACTGAAGATCGTCCGAGTGACAGACGGTCCTCGCGGTAACCATCAAACCATACCACCGTGGGCTCATCAATCATGAAAAATTTGCAGCCAGCAATGTCGAGCCGTATCGCAAAATCGGTGTCATCGCCAAAAACGGCATCTTCCCGATATCTGATACGGCGCGCGATTTCCGTTGAAAGAGCTAAGCCGCTTGTCTGCACAAATCCACGGTCGCATATCAGGTATAGTGCCATGTTTTCGTAAGGAGCCACCCCCCGCGGCGGCTTAACGAATGAGTTGCCGTTCCCGCGGTCGACGATCACTGGCGAGTAAACCGCGTAGCCTTCCCTGGACATAAGCGCGTTGTTCATACTCTGTAGATGCTGCGGCATGAATAGATCGTCGGAGTCCAGAAAGGCTACGAATGTTCCGCGAGCCGAATCTACCCCTGCATTGCGCGCAGCACTTGCTCCGGCGTTCGACTGACGGATGAACCTGACGCGAGGATCGGTTACAGCGGCCATTGTCTCGGCTATATCGTCATCTGAGCCATCATCAATGATGATAATCTCGAAATCCTGGAACGTCTGGCAGAATACTGACTGCAACGTCCTCAGCAATAAATGGGCTCTATTGTAAACCGGAATTACAACTGAAAACCGCGGCATCGATTGTTCGCTCACGCTTCGCGCCTTGTAAAACCAATAACAAAATCTGAAAATCTTCTATAGGAGTGAACGGGAAGTACAATCTGCAACATCACCACCATAGCCAATTTTGGCCCATAGCAACCGTTGATCAATGCCGTGAAATAATACGTCAGCGCAAGAACGGGCTGTCGCGGTGCCAAGCCCTTTGCGACATGCCATCCTCGATAGCCCAGATATGCTTTCCGCGAGATCAAAGGCTTCATTTCTTCGAGCCAACCAATGACCCTATTGCCCTTTCTCGATGCAGACACGCGCTTAGGATCTTCAACATCGTTCCAGATCACGGTTGGCGTTTCCAGCATCTGAAATTTACAACCAGCCCGAAACAGACGGACGGCAAAATCGGTATCTTGCCCAAAAGGCAGGCCGGTCCGATAGCGAACCTTTTTCGCAACGGCACTTGGGACGACTAAACCACTTGTCTGAACGAAACCGCGATCCCTCATGACATAGTCTGACATATCTTCCTCTGGACCAATCGAACGTGGCGGTTTTACAAAGGTTTTGCCTGCACCACGGTCGACAATGACAGGTGAGTACACCGACAGATTCAGAGTTGTGTCGTCCGACAGCGCGCGGTGCATAGCCTCCAAATGCGTCGGCAAAAATCGATCATCCGAGTCAAGAAATGCAATGTACTTGCCTACAGCGAGGTCAATCCCCTTGTTTCTGGCAGCACTCCCACCGGAGTTCGGCTGGCTAACAAGTCGAATTCGGGAGTCCCTCACCCTCTCGACCGCTTCCTGTGGAGAGTCTTCAGACCCGTCATCGACAACGATAACTTCGTAGTCGCCAAAGGTCTGGTCTATTATCGACCGCAATGTGCCGCCAATGCAGTCGGCACGGTTGTACAGAGGTATCACAACTGAAAAAAAAGGTTGCTTAGTCATGCTTGTCTCCGTGCTGGATTATTTTCACAAATGATCGCATCTGCGAAACCGTGATAGCCGCCAAACGAGAGCGGGATTGAGTCAAACGATCTGCCGACCCGCTTTGATACCGATCATTCCCAACATAGCATCACACCACAGGCGGTTCAGAAACCAGCTGAGCAATAGGTAGGTCACTCCACCTGTTGAGAGGCCAATAAAAAGACGGACTAGCGTATTCTCCCACGGGTAGGCGGCAACCCACGCTGCCATGGCAGTCAGGATCGTGACTATGAGCGGGGTGATCCATTGCTCGTTATACTCAATGAACCCTGCACCGGTGATCGGCTTCACCACGAAACGCCAAATGGCCAGCGTAAAAATCACGTAGAAAATCGTAAGCGCGAGAGCGACGCCGTTCGTTCCCCACATGCTGCCGAGATAAATTGTTGGCACGATCGTCACGGCTACCGTTAGGCTCTGTACAAGCGCTAGCCGCGCATTTCCAGTGCCGTAAAGCAGACTACCAACGGGATTTCCAAGCGCCCGGAACATGCCCCAAACTGCCATAATTCCAAGCAAATCAGCTGACTGAGCCCAATTGGGTCCAAAAACCAACTCAATGACCTCGTGCCGGAAAACGGCAATGGCAGCGTATATTGGAAAGTTGATAGCCGATGTCGTCCGAATTGTTGCAAGGTAGACTTTGCGAAGCATAGTTTTATCGTTCTGAGCTTTGGCAATAAGTGGCGTGCCAACCCGTGTCACAATTGGGTTGGTTGCGAACATCACTTTCAAACAAAGCTCTCGCGGAACGGTATAAAAGCCCAGCGCCGCTCCCCCTAGTATGCGTCCCACAATCATCACATCGGCCTGAAGGGCGGCTGTGTTTGCCAGGCTTGTTGCGAGTAGGTACAGACCAGCTCGAAGATTTGCCGATGCCTCTCGTATCCGAAAGTGCATACCCGGTAGCCAGCCATCACGCACAAAGAGAAAATAGAGCGCGCTGTTTCCCGCCGCTAAGGCAATGACGCCTAGAACGAGTGAGTATACGCCACCACCTAAATAGGCAGTCACTATCGCTAGCACTGTGCTGACGGTTGCGGAAGCTAGTTCGACCATTGCAATTGGTCGAAAAGCAAGCCGCTTCTCCGCTAGCACTTTAACTTGCTGGCCGATTGCGAGAAGAAAAAACGAACTACCCGCAAGCGTCAGCGGTACTTCCAATCCTGGCGCGCCATAGAAGCGAGCAACCCAGGGGCTTGCCAACCAAACCAACGCTGAAAGGAGCGCGCCCATTAGCACGTTTAGCCAATAAAGCGTCGATAGGACCTCCTTTGAGATCTCTCGAGTATAGATGATTGTCGTACTTACACCGAGGTCGGCAAACAGCTGAATGAATGCGGTGACGCTCAGGATCATCGCCATCATGCCGAAATCCTGCGGTGAAATCAGACGCGCTAGTACAATGAGCTGGAGCGTCTGCAGCACGACCCGGCCCACGGTGACAAAAGTGGTCCAACGAACTGCGGAGAAGGCTTCGGCCTTTACGGTCATTACAAGCCCTCCGGAATGCCATACGATCGTACCACATTCGCAATCTGTGCGTCATTTCCGGCGTTATCGCCGCGGTTGGTGTTCTGCAAAGCGACGCCCTGCGATCCGGACCATTCGTAAAATCTGATCCAGCCGTCCACCTTGCGAACCGACGCTCCGTTCAGCCGAACCATCCAGTTGAGCCATACGTCATCCGTCGTTGGGCAGAGCTTCTGAATCGTCTCTACGTTGCGCGCGTGAGCATGAAGAATGCCAGGCGGATAAAGAACGCCACCGACACCGGTAAAAAACACGTCAGGCGCACTGCGCGCCGGCCGTATGTTGAAATGCCAGCTATCGTAGGGTTGAAAGCCTGTCTCGCTCCGCTTCATAACGTGCGCCCGGTGGCAGAGCACCTCAGGCACACCGACCTTGTACTCACTTACCAGCCCAGCCAGCCAGTACGGCGGATAGTAGACGTCATCGTCGGCCGTGACGATGATGGAATCGCCGTACTGTTGAAGTGCAGGGATAATTTTCTTGTAAGACCGCAAATTTTCGGTTGCCTGGATCGTGAGCCCCGCGCCCTCAAGCGCCCGAATTGAGGGCGGCAACGCTAAGATGTCCTCATGCGCAATCCATAGGACAACGCCGTCAGGCGAAACGTCCTGTGTGAGGATCGTCTTGAGGGTCAGTTCAAGTACATCGTACCGCTTGGGATACGATGTCAGTGATACGATCAGCCGATTGGGCAGTCCATGGTGGGCGCCCCGCTTACGGTGGCGCCAACGCCAATTGGCCCAAGCCTCAAGGCCCTTCATAAAGGCCGGCTTCGCAAGAGATTTGAGATGCGTCAGCAAGATCAGTTCGTCCTTCCGAGCCTGCGGGCAAATGCACCCATGAGGAGGCTTTTTGCGTCACACGGCTGCATTAACGACCACCTCCATCCTTGGTGGCAATTTAACCGCCCGAACGCTCATCACGATGCCGCAAGTCATTATGATCTGGCCCATCAACACACCCAAGGTCGCGTACACAGGGCCAATCATCACCAGCAATGCAAGGACGGCCGCAACAGTAACCACGCAGGCTTTCATGCTCGCGTCGGCGAGTTCGCGAAACCGCCCCTCCGCCTGAAGAAAGACGTTCAATGGCGTCTGCCCGCATTGCACAAGACAAATCACTGTCCATACGGCGAATGCGACAAGCACGAGGTTGGCATCGAGGCCCGGCTTAAACGCCAGCCCAGGAAAATAATTCAATACGATTGCGATCGCAGCGATTGTCAGGACCCAGATGAGGAAGAGGACCGCCATGAAACGCATGGCAAACTTGAACGCCGATGCCCTGTTGCCTGCAGAAAAAGCGCGTGCCATGGCGGGGCGCTCGATCTGCGTGAGAGAGACCATGCAAACGCCGATCGGCCGGAGAAAAAGCATAGCGGCCGCGATTGGCGCGAATGCTGCGGGTCCCGCGATAGAGGCGACGAGATAAGAGTGGGCATTGTTGGTCGCCTCTGTCGTCACCAACCCGACAACAGCCCAGCGGGATTGATCGCGCCAGATGGGTTTGTATGCCGTGATGGACGCCCGCCAGTCGATGCGGAGATGCTTCAACAAGAAGGAGACCCCGAACGGCGCCATCCCGGCCATGCCGGCGGCGGCAAAGATCATCGCAGCAAGCAGAAGCGTCACGCCATTGAACCAGGCCAGCGCCAAGCCGATCAAAAGCGTGGCAGAGTAAATAACATCTGAGGCTGCAGCCTTGATGGGGCGATGTGTGGCGTAAGCATCCGTCCTGCCGAACCACCGGATCGTGAACAGACCGCTTGCCGCCGCAAAACATAGCGCAACCGGCCAACTAGCGCTCCCTATCCAAAGCGATGCGGCCGCTGCCACGACGCTGTTGCACAGTGCCAGCGCCGCATTCACCGAAAAGAAGCTGTCGGTGGAAACACTGTCGGTCGTCCCCTGACTGACGAGGACGGTGTAGGGTGCCGCAACCACCGAGTTGCACATGCCAGAACCGAACTGCATGAGCGTTAGCATGAACGCCACTAGACCGAATTCGCCCGAACCCAGACTATGAAGGATGGCAAGCTGAATTAGAAGATGGCTGGCCGATACCGCTGCGGTGGCGAACGTCGCCAGTCCGTAGTTTCCAAGCAGCGAGAGTATGTTTTTCGTTCTCATGAACAAGTCCACGCCCAATGGATCATTGAAGCCTCATGCTGCAAAACGCTGGGCAAGCAAAAATGCTTCGTGAGTGTCATCGAAAATCAAAAGAAACCTCCAATCACCGGTTAGCTCTTCCGTCCAATACAGGCATAGGAGAAGCCGTGCTTTGTCACTTCGGCCGCAGGGTAAACGTTGCGCAGGTCGATAACCGCTGGCGTTTTGACAACCTGTTTCAGCCGCTTGAAGTCAAGTGCACGGAATTCCTCCCACTCCGTGACAATAACCAGTGCGTCGGCGTTCTCTGCAATTTCATAGGGATCCTCGCCGAAGGTGACGGGACCAAGAAGACCTTTCGCCGCGTTCATACCCTCCGGATCGTAGGCGTATACCGTGGCGCCGCCGTCGAGCAGCGCCTGGATGATGGTGATCGAGGGGGCGTCGCGCATGTCGTCGGTGTTCGGCTTGAAGGTCAGGCCGAGAATGGCRATCTTCTTGCCGCGCACGKTGCCGYCGCAGGCGGCGATGACCTTGCGGCCCATGGCGCGCTTGCGGTTGTCGTTGATCGCCACGGTCGTCTCGATCAGGCGGACCGGGCTGTCGAAATCCTGGGCGGTCTTGACGAGCGCCAGCGTGTCCTTCGGAAAACAGGAGCCGCCGTAGCCGTAG